>JAILZC010000025.1 GCA_023512665.1 Candidatus Bipolaricaulota bacterium
GTGCGGAGATCATCATTCACCTGGCGGGGGTGCATCGAGGGCCACGCGACCTAATCTATCGGACCAACGCCGAAGGGACAGCGCGACTCATTGAAGCTGCTCAGGGGGCGAAAAAAATTCTCTATCTCAGCACGGTGACGGCTGCAGAGAAGCCGGCTTGGCCCTATGCGCATTCTGTGTGGCTTGCCGAGCAGGCGATCCGCCAGAGTTCTCTGAACTACACGATCTTGCGCTGCTCGGTGATCGTTGGGAAAGACGACCCGTTCTTAGGGGGTATCGTGCGCATGGCGCAGCGATGGCCGGTCGTGCCCATTGTCGGCTCTGGAGAAACACAATTTCAGCCGATCTCGGTGCATGACCTCGTGCGCTGTATTCTCATAGCGATCTCCAGTGACAAATACGACAACAGAACGCTGAGCATCGGCGGCCCGGAGATCCTCTCGTATGAGCAGATCGTCCGTATAGTCTTAGAAGTTTTGAGCATAGACAAGCGCACGATCTCTCTGCCGAGGCGGGCGACGCGCTTCTGTGTACGCTGGCTGGAACGGTTTGGAATCCAGACGCCCTTCGCGCCGGGGCACTTCCTCTCGCGCGATCACATTGCGCAAAGCTCAACGGTCATCGCCGACGAGTTCGGCTTCCGCCCGCAGACGCTGCGCGAGCTTCTGTGGGGTTGCGCGCCCGCAGAGAAATCGGTACTGTAAAAAGATTAGGAAACGGACGAAAGGAGGGTCTCTATGGAGCTGCACCCAGAAGAATCGGTCGTCGGCGAGATCACGGCGATCAAGCCCTACGGGGCGTTCGTGAGATTGGTCACCGGCGACCAGGGGATGATCCACATCTCGGAGGTCGCCACGGAGTACGTGCGCGACATCTCGCAGTATCTCACGGTGGGGCAACAGGTCGTTGTCAAGGTCATCGGGCGCAACGAAGAGGGCAAGTATAATCTATCCCTGAAGCGGGTCTCGCGGCAAGACCACGACGCGGCGCTCTTTCATAATGAGGTGACCCAAGTCAAGAAGGCCCTCGACGAGCGCCTGGCCACGCTCGATGACTCTGTGAAAGAGTTCATCGCGCGGCGGGAGCGCCGCCCCGCGCGGGAGTCGCTCACGACGTGGATCGCCAGCATGAGGCGCGAGAAGCACGAGCTGGAGCGCCATCAGCAGAAACGGATGCGCTTCTACGCCCCCGACTGGCACCAGCTCGCCGAGAACGGCCCAGCACCATCTCTTCCAGAAGAGAACGACGACAGTGAAAGAGCAGAAGAGAGTGAAGACCGTGAGTGAGAGGACCGTAGCATCGCAGCGGGTCTTTGCCGGACGGCTCTTGACCGTGCGCGTGGACGACGTAACACTCGAGGATGGGCGGCGCACGACCCGCGAGATCGTGGAGCACCCTGGCGCGGTCGCCATCGTTGCTGTCCAAGGGGAGGGCAACGCCCAGCGGGTCGCACTTGTCCGGCAATTTCGCAAAGCCGCGGAGCAATTTTTGCTAGAGATTCCGGCGGGGACGCTCGAACAGGACGAAGAACCCCTGGCGTGCGCGCAGCGCGAGCTTAGAGAAGAGACGGGGTTGGTCGCGCGTCACTGGGCGCACCTGCAGACGTTCTACACCGCGCCCGGCTTTTGCACAGAGAAGATGTGGCTCTATCTCGCCCAGGACGTGCAGCCCGCCCCAGAGAGCCGTGTTGCTGACGACGAACAGATCGAGGTCTGTTTTTACTCGCGCGCCCAAGTGAGAGAGATGCTGCGATCGGGGCAGTTTCACGATGCCAAGACGTTGGTGGGGCTGTTGTGGTGGGTGTACGCGCTCTAAAGAATATGCTCGAGATTCAGCGACGCTCCGAAGCGCAGTTGCTCCAGATGGCTCGGCACTTCTTCGATGAGGCCGCAGCCCGATTGGGGCTGGAGACCTCGTTGCGCGAGCTGCTGCGCTATCCGAAGCGCAAGCTGATCGTGGGGTTCCCCCTACAGATGGACTCTGGGGAGGTGTGTTATATTGAGGGGTATCGGGTGCAACATCACTCTGTTTTAGGGCCGTGCAAGGGCGGGGTGCGCTATCACCCCGAGGTGACCTTAGAGGAGATCGAGGCGCTGGCGATCTTGGCGACGTGGGAGGCGGCACTGCTGGGGGTGCCGCTCAGCGGGGCCAAGGGCGGCGTCCGGTGCGACCCCAAAACGCTCTCTGTGGGGGAGCTGGAGCGCCTCACGCGACGATATACAGCCGAAATCGCTCCGCTGATCGGCCCGGAGCGAGACATCCCCGAGCCCGATCTCTACACCAGTGAGCGCGAGATGGCCTGGATGCTCGACACCCTCAGTATGCATGCGCACGGGCGCTACATGGCTCCGGCGGTGACGGGCAAGCCGCTGCTGTTGGGAGGCTCGCCAGGGCGGGATGTGGCGAGCGGGCGCGGCGCGTTCTTCATCGCCACGGAAGCCCTCAAATCTTTAGAAATCCCTGTCGCCGGGGCGACGGTTGCGATGCAAGGCTTCGGCCATGCTGGCACAAGCTTCGCGCGCTTTATCACAGAAGCCGGGGCAAAAGTGATCGCCGTGAGCGATTCGTCGGGGGGCGTCTTTGCCGAGCGCGGGTTGGATATTCTCGCCCTGATCGAGCACAAGCGCAGCACGGGGAGCGTGCGCAACTTTCCTGGCGCTGCCCCTATCTCCAACGAAGAACTGCTCACCCTGCGCTGCGATCTGCTTGTTCCCGCAGCGATGGAGAACCAGCTCACGGAGGCAAACGCAGGCTTGGTAAAAGCCCGGTCTATCTTAGAGATCGCCAACGGGCCGACGACCCTTGAGGCCGACAGGATCTTGTACGAGCGCGGGATTCTCGTGGTGCCGGATATTTTGGCCAACGCTGGCGGGATGGCCGTCAGCTACTTCGAATGGGTTCAGGGCCATAGCGGCTATAGCTGGGGCGCGGAGCATATAGAGAGATTGCTCTATCAGTGTATGAGCCGGGCGTATCAAACAGTGCAAGCAGTGTGCGAGCACGAGAACACGGACTTGCGCACGGCAGCGTACTGCGTCGCAGTGGATCGTGTGGCCACGGCGGCGCGCGCCCGTGGGCTGTATGCCTAACAGATATGCGCATCGTCTCGTTAGCTAGTGGCAGCAGCGGAAACTGCACTCTTATAGTCTCTGAGCACACACGGCTGCTCATAGACGCGGGCATCTCCCGACGGCAAATCTTACAAAAACTTGAGAAAGTATTGGGGCTGCTGCCGCGCATTGACGCGATTCTCATCACTCATGAGCACACCGATCACACCAGCGGCTTGGGGAAGGCTGCGCGGGCTTTCCAGTGCCCAATCTACGCCAGCGAGGGCACTGCGCCGTTGGTAGAGTCGCTGCTCACGGGCGGAGAGAGACTTCTTACGTTCAAACTGGGAAAAAATTTTCAGATCCGCGATCTCTCTATCGCGCCGTTTCCCATCCCGCACGACGCCGCCGAGCCCTGCGGCTTTGTCATCGAAGAAGAGTCGCTCTTTCAGAGCATCAACAAGCGTATCGCCCTTGCTACCGATCTGGGGACGGTCACCGAAGAGATCCGGAAGTATCTCTTAGAATGCGATCTGGTCATGCTCGAGGCCAATCACGATGTCGAGATGCTGCTCCATGGGAACTATCCCGAAGACCTCAAGCAACGCATCTTGAGCGATGTGGGGCATCTCTCCAATGAAGTTGCTGGGCAAACTCTTCGGCATTTGGCCGAGCGGGGGCGCCTGCGCGCGGCAGTTCTGATGCACCTCAGCAAAAATAACAACCGTCCGAAGCTGGCGCTGGAGACGGTGCAGGGACACTTAAACGGCGCAGAAGTCACCGTCGCCGTGGCCCCGCGCGACCGCATGAGCGCGGTCTTCACGGTCTGATGCGATCCAACGCGATGAGCTGCTGCGCGATCTCTCTAAAAATTGGCGCGGCGGTCTCGCTGCCGTAGTACTCTCTGCCGCCGGGCTCGTCCAGAACGATCAAGATCAGATACTTCGGCGCTTCCGCCGGGAAAAACCCCTCGAACGACGCGACGTACTTGCCCTTGACGTAGCCCTGGCCGGGCACGGCCTTTTGGGCTGTGCCCGTCTTGGCCGCGATAGCGTAGCCCTCGATCTGCGCGAGCACTCCTGTGCCGGAGCGCACCGTCTCGATCATCATCTCGGTGAGCTGGCGGCAGCTCGTTTCGGAAGCTACTCTCTCTCCCTGGGACCTCTCCCCCGGCCCCTCCCCTAAAGGGGGAGGGGAGCTTCCCTTTCCCTTGAAGGAAGGGGACAAAGGGGTTAGGTCTGCTGAGTGAGAAGCCACGATCCGTGGACGCACTACTCTTCCGCCGTTGGCGATCATCGCCACGCGCGAAGCGAGCTGAATCGCCGTCACCGAGACCGATTGCCCGATAGCAATCGAGCCGATCTCCAGCGCCGACCATGCCTGTACGGGGGGAAGATACCCCGACACCTCGCCGGGCAGCTCAATCCCCGTCTTCTGCCCAAATCCGTATTTTTTCAGGGCCCCGTAGAGACGCTCCTCCCCGAGGCGCTGCGCAATGCGGATCATCGCGGTGTTGATAGAGTTTTTGATGACGTCTTTGGGCGTGACCATGCCGTACTCTCTCCCGTCGGCGTTGCGAAAGGTGTGGTGGGCGATCTGATACGTCGCGCTCCCCGAGAGGCGCTCATCGAGCGCGACCACGCTATGTTCTAGCGCCGCGAGCATCGTAAAGATTTTAAAAGACGAACCCGGCTCGAAGGGATAGACGACCGCAAGATTCTGTCTTTGTTCCGGGCGCGACGATTGAAAATTGTTGAGATCATATCGTTTGTCTTGGGCCATAGCTAACACCTCGCCCGTCCAGGGGTCGAGCACCAGAGCGATGCCGGCTTTGGCTTTGTAGCGGCGCACCCCGTGGGTGATGGCCTGCTCCGCGATGTGTTGGATGCGGCTGTCTATGGTGAGCGTGAGATCGCGGCCGGGTCGGCCCGCTTGCACCTGGCGCCGCTCGATCTGGGTGCCGTCGGCCATGCGCACGAAGCTCCAGACAGACTCTGTGCCCTGCAGCTCTTGGTCGAAGAGGAGTTCGATCCCCTCCAAGCCGTGGCCGTCAATCCCCGTAAAGCCGATGACGTTCGAAGCCAAATCACCGTGGGGGTACTGGCGCGCGCGGTCTTCTAGAAAGATCAGGCCGCGGGCACCGGCTTGGCGCGCGGCTCTCTCTAACGCTTCGGCCTGTTCCGGGGAGATCGCGCGGGCGATCCACGTGAAATAGCTTGGTCTATAGAGCTTTTCCCGCGCGGTGGCCCTGGGGATGTTCAGATGGGTGACGAGCAGCCCCTCGAGCAGATCAGGGCGCGTCATGTTATAATTATCTACAGCGACGGAGATGGCGCGCACGTCTTCGGCCAGAAGCACACCGTTTCTGTCATAGATGCGCCCGCGCAGCGCGGGGATCGTGACCGTGCCCTCTTGGAAGCGCCTGGCGAGCTCGCGCCACTGGTCGGCCTCGACGACCTGGAGCTGCACCAACCGACCGGCGACAAGCGCGAAAAACCCCATCAGGCAGACGAATACGACCGTAAGCCGTCGGTTCATAGCTTGTCCCACCCTCACCCCCGTCCCCTCTCCCCTCTGAGGGAGAGGGGAAAACTAGGGGTGAGGGGCTGGAAGTTTCAGGGTCTTGGGGGGGATCTTCTTCATCCCCAGGCGTTCTCTTGCAATGCGCTCGATATTCTCCAAGGACCAGACGCGGATGACTTCGAGTTTGAAGCGATCTCGTTGGGCAAGGAGCTCGTCGCGCTCCAGGCGACTTGCAATGACTTTGCTGGACAGATCCGTGATCTGCCAGCCCTGCCAGACGTACCAGATGGCCAGAGCAGTGATCGCTCCCAGCACGAAGAGAGAGACGAAAGACCTACCCATACACAGCCTCAGCGTATAGCTGGGAGGGGAGAGCCATCAAGGACGCGGGTTACTTGAGGAGTGGGAATCGAAGCAATCGGCTTGCACCGTGCCCGCCCGTTCGCTACAATATTCAGTGCTCTCAGAGCTATCTTTGTCCAGAAGGATGGTAAGAAATCTTATGGCAGCCTATGCAGTGATTGAGACAGGTAGCAAGCAATATCGCGTCTCCCCAGGGGACGCCATCGTGATCGAGAAGCTCAAGGGCGTGGAGGTCGGTAAACAGATCGAATTCAAGAACGTCTTGCTCCTCGGCGGCGACAGGCCTCGGCTGGGCACCCCCTATGTGGCAGGGGCACGGGTCGTCGCGGAGGTCTCCAAGAGCTTTCGCGGCCCCAAGCTCGATGTCTTCAAGTACAAGCGCAAGACGCGCCGCCGCCGCAAGATCGGCCACCGCCAGCCCTACATGGAAGCTGTCATTAAGGAGATCCGGCTATGACGTCCGTAGAGATCCTGCGAGATGCTGATGGCAAGATCTGCGAGTTTCGCAGTCGCGGCCACACCGGCTACGCCGAGGCCGGGCGGGACCTCGTCTGCGCGGGCGTCTCGTCCATCTTGCAGACGGCGGTCCTGGGGTTGGAAGAGTATTTGAAGTTATCGTGCAAAGTAGAACAAGAGAAGGGCCATCTCTCGTGTCAATTGGAGCGCGATATCTTTCTCAATCGCGAGATTGACGCGATCTTAGAGACGATGGTGCTGGGGCTGCGCGCCATCGCGCGCGAGTACCCGCAATATCTGAAGGTCGAGGAGGTCGTGGGCCATGTCACGAAGATTTGATCTGCAGCTTTTTGCGCACAAGACGAGCAGCGGCAGCTCGCGCAACGGGCGCGACTCCAACGCGAAGCGCTTGGGCGTCAAGGCCTATGGTGGGGAGTTTGTGCGCACGGGGAGCGTCATTGTGCGCCAGCGCGGGACGCGGTTTCGTCCTGGGGACGGCGTCGGTCTAGGGCGCGATCACACGCTCTTTGCGCTCCGCGATGGGCGCATCGTCTTCCAGGGGCATCTCGTGCACGTCCGCCCTGAGTAAAGGATGTTTCTCGATGAAGCGAAGATCTGCGTTGTGGGCGGGCGCGGCGGCGATGGCGTGATCGGGTTTCGCCGCGAAAAGTACGTGCCCAAGGGCGGCCCCGATGGCGGCGATGGCGGGCGCGGCGGCTCGGTCATCCTTCGTGCTGACCCTCACGTCAATACGCTCCTAGCCTTCCGACACAAGGTACACTTCAAAGCTCAGCCCGGCCAGCCAGGGGGCAAGAACGAACGCCACGGCGCCGACGGCGCAGACCTGATTCTCAGCGTGCCGGTGGGGACGGTCGTCAAGCTTCTCCAGACCGAAGAGATCATAGCGGACTTGGACGAGCCGGGGAAGGAGGTTCTTGTAGCGCGTGGGGGTGAGGGCGGGCGGGGCAACGCACGCTTTAAGACCTCGACCCGTCAGGCCCCGCGCATCCGGGAAAAAGGCGCCCCCGGCGAGGAACGCTGGCTCAAGCTCGAATTAAAACTGCTTGCCGACGTCGGTATTATTGGGTTTCCCAACGCCGGCAAGTCGAGCTTGATCGCCACGATCTCCGCGGCACGCCCCAAGGTCGCGCCCTACCCGTTCACGACGCTCATCCCGACGCTGGGGGTCGTGCAAGTCGAGGAGTTTCACGACTTTGTGATTGTAGACATCCCCGGATTGATCGAAGGGGCGCATGAGGGCAAGGGCCTGGGGGATAGATTTCTCAAGCATGTCGAGCGCACGCGGCTGCTGATTCACCTCATTGACCTTGCCCCCATGGAGGAGGGCCGCGACCCGCTGCACGATTTCTCCGTGATCAATCGAGAGCTGGCCGCATTCTCCCCAGCGCTGGCGCAAAAGCCGCAGATCGTCGTGGGCAACAAGATTGATCTGCTGACGACAGAAGAGCGTCACGCGATCCAACAGCGTTTTGAGGGAAAGGGGATCGAGTTGCACTTGATCTCGGCGCTCACAGGAGAGGGGACGCGGGCCTTGGTTTACGAGTGCTACCAACAGCTCCAGCGATTGAAGGGGGCTCATGACTTTCCCGTTAGGGAAAGGGAGGGGACAGAAGAGCAGCGAATGAGCCGGCGCATCTATAAATTTTCTGACGAGCCGGAGTTCAGCGTGCAGCGGGACGAGAGGGCGTTTATCTTGACAGGGAGGGCTATAGCTCGGTTAGCGCGGCTTTCTTTAGAAGAGCGCGACGCCCAAGAGTATCTCTATGAGCGTTTAGAGGTTCTGGGGGTCATGGCGGAGCTGCGGCGCCAGGGGCTGCGCCCTGGGGACGTCATCAGACTCGGTGAGCATGAGCTGGTCTACGAACCATGACTTGTCGCTCGCCGCATTTTCAGCTAGAATAGTTTTGCAAAACGCGACTTTGGGGTGATACGCCATGACGCGACGGCTTCTGCTGCCGGTGGGCCTGATCTTCCTCGCAGTGGTGACGGCGTTTGCTGACACAAAGCCCATCCCCAGATTGATCGAGATGGTCTCGACAGACGCGATCCCGGAGTTTCGCCTCGCGGCGGCACGCACGCTAGTCGCAGCGTATCTCTTCATTGGGCGTCCGCTGTCGGAGTTAGACCCGCTCATCCAGAAGATCGAAAGAGAGCGCGGGTTCAAAGAACTCCGCCAAGCCGTCGAAGAAGCCAAACAGGGCAAAGTAATCAGGGCATGCTGGGACCTCCCCACTGTTGCAAACCCCGTCGTCGGCGGAGTAGACCTGCGCACCAAGACCATCCCAGAGCTCGATCCGCCGCTTGTCGACGAAACCATCAGCACCCTGCAGGCGCTGCACCAGCACTGGCT
>JAILZC010000246.1 GCA_023512665.1 Candidatus Bipolaricaulota bacterium
CTCGAACGGGATGTCCAGCTCATACAGGAACTCGGCGGCTTTGCGCATCGTATCAAGGTCCTTGATGCTCGACATCACGATGCCGATCTGCGGGATCCGTCGGATCATGCGGGCTCCTTCACTGCTACCTTTCCGGTGCGCTTTAGACGCACCGTCCCGTACCTGCTTCGCCGCCCGCAGCTTGCGGCAGACCGAGCTGCCTGCAGCAGGCAAAAGCCTGCCGTAGAGGCCGCAATCTCAACAGGCTTTCCTTAACGTCCCGACGTAGGGGTGACCGTCCGGTCACCCCTGCTGGAACGGTGCGGTCTTCGCCGGGTTTGCCGCCCGCCATGCAGGCGGGTCGGGCTACCCCACTTTTAAGCTTCACTTAGGTTAGCTACTACGGGGACTGGATGTCCGGACTATCTCTCCCAGAGGACCTGAACGGCAAGGTACTCCTCGTCCTGCATCACTTTGGCCGCCTCCGCGTCCGGGTTGCCCAGAACGGTGGCAGCCGTCAGTCGCGCACCGCAGTCGGGGCAGGTGTTGTTCGCAATAGCGTCAGCACGGAAGCGTTTCTTGCACTGTTTGCAGTCCACTAACGGATCCGTGAACTCTTCGACGTGGCCGCTAGCGACCCATGTCTGGGAGTTCATAATAATAGAAGCGTCGAGCCCTACGACGTCGTCGCGCATCTGGACGACGCGGCGCCACCACGATTGCTTAATATTATTCTTCAGCTCGACGCCCAGGGGCCCATAGTCCCAAAAGCCCCCGATGCCTCCATAGATTTCCGACGACTGAAAGACAAACCCTCGTTGCTTGCAGAGCGAGACGATCGCATCAAAACTCCCCATCGTATCCTCCCCAAGAATCTATGCGTGAGGGCTATTATAACGAGTTTAGAGATAGTCTTCCAAGAGCAAGATTGCGAGGCCTTCCTTGTGAATCCGCTTCAGATCGGCGTCATTGGTGAGAAAAGCTTTGGCTTTCTCTACTAGAGCCGTGCCGAGCACGAGCGCATCCGGAGTACGGAGCTTATAGTGGGCCCGCAAGCGAGCAGCCTCGCGAGCAATCGCGCTATGAGGAGTCACAATAGCAGTATGAGGCAGCTCGTGGAGAAAGCGTTCACAGACTGTAATAGCCGTCTCGTTGCCTTCAGCAAAGGGCTTGACCAGAAGCTCTGTTATGGAGATCGTGGAGATCACTGCCGTGAACTTGCCTTGGGCCAGCAGGGAGAAGAGTGTCTCCGTGAGCTCAGCATATGGAGCAAGGCCCTCCAAATGATAGATCAAGACGGAGCTATCCAGCCCGACCCTCCCAGCGCGAGTTAAGTCCGCTGCTAGTCTTTTGTTCTTTCCCATGCGGCCCGCTCTCTCTGGAGGTAGCGTTCGACCTCTTCTTTGGTCTGTCCCCATGTCCCTCGGAGCATCCCGCGCGTGAGCGCGGCGTAGCGCTCCGGGGTAGTGAGGACGGCTTGGCCCTCATCTTGAAGAGCGATGAGCACGGAATCCCCTTCTTCAAGCTTGAGGGCTGCTCGAACCTCCTTTGGCAAGACCATCTGACCTTTTCTGCCGAGTCTGACTACCTTGGTTAGAGTCATACGACGACACCTCAGTCTGATTATAGTAAAGATAGTCTGGATAATGCAAGCAGCCTAGCAGCTAGTGGCTCCCTCACGCGTTGTCGCGCATCTGGGCGCCTTCCAAGCGAGCCCGCGCCCTTTGGTGTAAAATAGTACTTATGGCTCTCTTGGATGAAGCTGCAGTGCGGCGTTGGCTGCAAGACCAACAAGCTGCTCACAGCTCTATAGAGCGAGAGCGCATCCGCAGGCTGTTAGCGTTGACGCCGCAAGAGGCTCAGCGTATCTATCTCTCCTTGAGTGAGGGTTGGTTATCCTACACAGATCGGACGGAGCCGTCGCCCTTGCTGATGGCGATGCGTCGTGTGCTTGCCCGACGATCCCCATGACCCTCTTTGAAGCCGCTGCAGAGATAGCCGCATTTCTTGAGGAGCGCAGCATAGAGTACGTGATCTTGGGGGGCTTGGCTGTCCAGCATTGGGGCGAGCCGCGCGCGACGCATGACGTAGACGTTACTGTCATGGTTCCTCAAGAACGCTTGGAAAAGTTTGCCCAAGAGATCCTTCAACGATTCCGGCCTCGCCTGCCCGACGCTTTAGGGTTTGCCCTACGTCACCGCGTCTTGTTGGTCGAGAGTGCCTCAGGAGTGCCTATAGATATTTCGCTAGGGATTCCCGGCTATGAAGAAGAAGTCATGCGCCGGGCGGTGAGGGTGCACTTCCCCACCGGGGTCCTCCTTCGGTTCATAAGCGCGGAGGATCTCATCATTCACAAGTGCGTCGCTGGGCGAGCGCGCGACCAAGAGGATATAGAGCGCATCCTCATCCGGCAAAAGCTTCAGCTTGACCTCGAGTACATCCGACGATGGCTTCAGGACTTCGCCCCCTTGGTAAGCACTCACAGTGTTAGAGCAGTCTTTGAAGAAGCCCTCCACAAAGCGCATCAGGCTCTAAGGGAAGACCATCCCCCCTAAAAGAGCGTCAGGAATGAACCAAGAGAAGGGTTCCCCGGGCAGCCCGTGTTTCTTTGCCATTGTCAGCCAGCATCATTACGTAATGGCTCTGTAGACATCCTTGGGAGCCGGAAAGCATCCGGCTACCTCTCAACCC
>JAILZC010000247.1 GCA_023512665.1 Candidatus Bipolaricaulota bacterium
GGGTTGGGGTAGTACCCAGCCCACACAGCCCTCCCTGCGATGGTGGTTACCCTCTCTTTCAAAAAATTATAGCATGGGGAGCAAAATAATGTCAATCTGGCATCCTTTATCTCCATCGCGTAGAATAAAAAACATCAAGGAGGCGATCTGTTGAAGATGGAAGCGCAAGCACCAAAACAGAGGAAGCGTTCAACACTGTGGATCACCGGAGCGGCGGTCATCGTCGCTGCGGTCATAGCAGCCGTAGCCGTCTGGACCCTGATCAAGCCGCCCTCGGCAGCCGTCGGTGCGATCGCGGAGTATACGCTCGATAATGGGCTCAAAGTAATCGTCTATCAGGACACGATGGCCCCAGTCGTCTCGGTCAACGTCTTGTATCGTGTTGGCTCTCGGGACGAACCCCCCGGCAAGCGCGGCATGGCCCACTTGATGGAGCACATGGCCTATAAGGGCTCCAAGAACGTCGGCCCCGAAGAACACTCCAAGCTCATTGACCAAGCTGGAGGTCAAGATAACGCTTTCACGAGTGACGACATGACTGGCTATTGGGCGCGCCTGCCTAAAGAGAAGCTCGATCTGGCTTTGTATCTTTTCGCCGAACAGATGCACAATCTCGTGCTGACCCAAGAGCACTTGGACTCCGAGCGCGAGGTCGTCAAGGAAGAATGGCGCCTGCGCTTGGAGAACCAACCCGTCAGCAAAGCGTTTGATAAGTTCAGAGATATTGCGTTCGCGGGCACGCCCTACGCCAAGGGTCCCGAAGGCTATATGGAAGATTTGGACAGCATCACCCTTGAAGACCTTCAGAGTTTCTATCAGAAGTACTATGCGCCCAATAATGCCGTCCTTGTCGTAGCTGGGGACGTGCGCCCCGACGAGGTGCTCTCGCTGGCGAAGAAGCACTTTGGAGGGATTCCCACAGCCCAGACCCCATCGCCGACTTCGATCACACTTCCCCCACAGACGCAGATGCGCGAGGAGACTCTGACGATGGCCGTGCAGTTGCCCGTCATCATTGGAGGGTACCAAGTGCCGGGCAGCGGCCATCCCGATCAGCCAATTCTCGAAGTCGCAAGCTTCATTCTGTCGTTCGGGCAGAGCTCACGGCTCTATAAGCAGTTAGTGCGTGAGCAGCAGATCAGCATGGCTGCTGGGGGATTCCCGTTGGTCTTCAAAGACTTGGGCACGATGCTGATCTTCGCGTTCTTCACCCCTGACAAAGACCCCGCGCAAGTCAAAGAAGCCTTTTTAGCTGAGATCGAGCGTTTGGCGAGCGAGCCCATTGACGAGAAAGAGCTGCAAAAGGCCAAGAACCAGCTCACGGCACAGTATATCTTCAGGCTAGATTCGCTCTCCAGCGTGGCCAACGAGCTAGCCGAAGCCGAGATCATCTATGGCGACTACAGAGAGTTCGAGAAAGCAAAGACCAAATACGACGCGATCACCACAGCAGACGTTCAACGTATTGCGCAGACGTACTTTAAGCGGGAGAATTTAACGCTTGTGACGCTCAAGCCCGAAGGAGGAACACAATGAGAAAGCTTATAGTTTGTGAATTCCGAAGACCTAACACCCTGCCTCCCTTCCCTACCTCACCCGTTCCCTCTCCGCAAGCGGAGAGGGTCAGGGTGAGGTCTCCCCTCTCCGTGCCGGGGAGGGGCTGGGGGAGGGGTTACATAGTTGTTAAAGCGTTGCTCGTCCTGCTCGTACTTAGCTCCGTAGCCGTCTGGGCGCAGAGCACCGTCGAGCCCATTCAGCTGCCCCCGATCAAGACGGTCACATTAGAGAATGGGCTCAAAGTGATGGTGATCGAGCAGCCGTCGCTGCCCATTGTGCAGTTCTCTCTGCGGGTGCGCGCGGGAGCGATTCACGAGCCCACCGACCGCACAGGGTTAGCGACGTTTACCGCTTCGATGTTGCGCCAAGGGACGACCACTAGAACAGCCGATCAGATCTCGGAAGAGATTGACTTTGTCGGTGGCTCTCTGGGGGCGAGCGCCGACGTCGAGCGCACCGACGTGACCGCCCGTGTGCTCAAGAAGGACTTTCAAGTGGGGTTGGATCTCGTAGCGGACATCGTACAGAACCCCAACTTCCCCGAAAAAGAGATGGGGATCATTCGCAATCAGCTCTTGGCGAACGTGCGCGGGATGCGCGATGACCCATCAGAGTTAGCTTCAGCTCATCTGGACTTCGCGCTCTTTGGCACGATTCACCCTCTGGGGCGCTCCATGAGCGAGCAGAGCATCAACGCCATCACCCGCGATGACTTGGTGACGTTTCACGGGATGTACTATCGGCCCAATAACGCTGTGCTGGCCGTGGCCGGAGACGTCAAGGCCAACGAAGTCATCGCTGCAGTCAAGAAAGCGTTTGAAAACTGGCAGAAGGCCGACGTTCTCCCCTCGCCCCTGCCGGAGCCCGTCAAATTACAGGGCTACAAAGTACGCTTTGTACACAAGCCCGGCCAGACGCAAACCCACATCGAGATCGGGCACTTTGGGCTGGCCGTCACCGACCCAGATTATATCCCGACAGTATTAGCAAATTATGTCCTGGGCGGAGGCGCCTTCTCATCGCGCCTCCTGCAGGTCGTTCGATCGAAAGCGGGCAAGACCTACGCGATCTCCGGCTACTTCCTCAGCTATAGCT
>JAILZC010000248.1 GCA_023512665.1 Candidatus Bipolaricaulota bacterium
CGCACACGCCGCCGCAAGCAACCACCAGAGCACAGCCCACGCTGCCCCATACGCCCCCAACGCAAAATAGACCCCTTGGCCCAAACTGAGCAGCCCCGTGTAGCCATATAAGAGATTGAGCGAGAACGCCATCAGTCCCCAGATGAAGAGATTGATCCCCCAGAGCATTGCACTATCCCATAGCCACGGCAGCAGCCCCGCCCCCAGCACCGCAAGAACTACAGTAAAACGCTTCATGAGGCTCCTCCCAACCCTTGCGGGCGGATGAGCAAGATCATCCCGATGAGCAGCAGCGCCCCGGCACGGGCGAGCGTGGGGTCGGCTAAGGCCGTCAAGAGATTCTCTGCAAAGCTATAAAAAAACGCGACGGCGAGCGCGCCCCCTAAACTGCCGAGCCCGCCCACTACAGCAATCAGCACGCTGACGAGCACGACTTCGATGCCCATCGTAGAAGAGATCTCTCTGGTGATCGGCCCGACGAGCGCACCCGCCAGGGCTGCCAGGGCCGCTCCTAACCCGAACGCCCCGGCTTGCGCCCGCAGGACAGGGATGCCCACAACGCGGGCGAGCTCGCGATTGTCCCGCACTGCGCGCAACGCACATCCCCAGCGCGTCCGGCTCCATAGTCCCCAAAACCCTGTCAGCACTACCCCAGCGATCGCGGCTCCGATGAGCCGATACCCCTCGTAGAAGCGGTCTCCAACGGGGATGGGCCAGCGCAAGGGCGGGCTCACAGAATGTCTCAGCTGGCCCGTCGTTGTCTGCAAAAAAATCGTCGCGAGCTGCTGAAGAATCAGCATCATTCCGAAGGTGAGCAGCAACGCCATCAGAGGGTCATACTCGCGCGTGCCCCACAAGAGCCGAGCGAGCCCAAGGCCCATAAGCCCCACTAGCCCTGGGGCCACCACCAATGCTCCCCAGAAGCTCACGAGGGGCATCAGCGCCCAGCTCACGAGCGCCCCCAGCATATAGAACGCGCCATGAGCGAGATTGAGTGCGCCCAGCGTCCCGTAGATCAGGCTCAGCCCTAGAGCCAGCAAGGCCCACAGCAAGCCCCAGACAAGAGCGTTCAGCAGCGTGACCAGCCACAAGTCCATAAGAGCATCCGGCGAATTCATTCGCCGGTTCAGCAGATGCAAGCGCGCTGAAGCACGCTGATAGCCCCCCTCACCCCCTGCCCCTCTCCCTCAAGGGGAGAGGGGGCTAAGGGGTGAGGGTGAAGCTTAAAACTCCTCTTTCGCATAATCCGCGCCGGTCTTATAGAGCGACTGCTCGCGCGGGATTCGAGCGAGGACCTTGAGCTGCCCACTCTCCACTCTCTCTATATAGTGATCGTGGAAGACCAGATGGTCTTGCGCCCTCAGAAACTGCGCCCCCTGAGGGAAGTTGACACTTGCAGGCATCGTCAACCCCTCTAGCGCTTGGATGAGCGCGGGGGTGTCGGCCTTTCCCCGCCAGTTGACAAGCTCCGCGGCTTGCTTGATGAGAAAGACCGCTTGCCAGGAGCCAAAGAGATCCGCAATAGGCACGACTTCTCTGGGGTTTTCGAGCGCAAAGCCCTCGGCGCTGATCCCCACACGACGCCGATACTCGCGGTCGAAGGCGCGCAGCTCTTCTGGGACTTGGTCAGCGCGTCTGGGATACCCAGAGATAAAATACGTCCCCTCCAGCCACGGCTCGGCCGTGCTGAGAATATCTATGCCCTCGATCAGCCCCAGAACTTTCAGGCGGCTTTGCAGATTCTGGTCGAACGCTGCTTGAAGGAAGCGCGCCGTCTCTACAGCGGTGAACGCGTGATAGAGCACGTCGGTCTTGGAGAGATCAATCTTCTGGATGATTGGGAAGAGATCGCTGGGCGCAGGAAATGGGACGGAGATGAGTTGCACCGAGCCGCCAGCCGCCCGGATCTTTTCGGCCCAATCTTCGGCCTGGGAGCGCCCCAAGTCTATGACAGAATGCACGATCGTGAAACGCTTACCCAGATTGGCAAAGACCCACTCGTGAGCCGCTTCGATGGCCGCCCGCACCGTGTGATAGCTCTTGAACACGTAGCGATTTCCGAATTTCTCAGTGATGTCAGTCGCGATCCCTTGGGGGAAGTAGACGGTCTTGAGAGATTTTGCTAGTGGAGCCGTGGCGATGTTCGTCCCGGAGAAGACCGAGCCGATGACAAAGTCAGCTCCCCTTTGGGTGACGAGCTTTTCGAACTCGTCCTTGCCGACGTCGGGCTTGGTCTGGGCGTCGTCGGAGTTGACCAACTCGACGGGGCGGCCGTTGATGCCGCGTTGCTCGTTCACGAGCTTAATAGCTGCATCGAGGGCGCGGTTGTGCCACTTGCCAAAGAGGGCCACCGCGCCCGTCCTGTCGAGCTGATGGCCGATGCGGATGGGCTGAGGTTGCCCTTGACTCATCGTGCCAAACAGCCAAAACGTCACAGTCGCTGCGGTGCTTGTCCGCAAGAATTCTCGTCGTGTGAGCATAGGTCTCCTTTCTAAGATTTTGGTGTCTGTGTGATGCCGATGCCACGCAAGAATAACTCTTGCAGGGCTGGGAGGGCTTGAGTGAGCGGGTCTGGCTGGCCCGTGTAGATCCAGCGCAACACTAATTCGTTGATCGCCCCCAGC
>JAILZC010000249.1 GCA_023512665.1 Candidatus Bipolaricaulota bacterium
CCTCTCCGTACACGGAGAGGGAACGGGTGAGGTCCTAAGGCAAGCAGACCTGGCCATCGGGGAGATTGGTGAACGGGTGCGTGCCGGGATTGCCCTTGTGATTTCCTGATCTATTGTTGCCTTCGATAATATTTGTGCCCTCGAACGTCACCGCGCCGCGGAAGAAGTCGAACGGCGCGCCGCAGCGCCGCAGCCAGGCCATGATTCCCCAGTCGGCGTTAGCCCGCACGGCTGAGTCTATAAAACGCACCTGGGCATCACCAACGA
This sequence comes from Candidatus Bipolaricaulota bacterium, assembly GCA_023512665.1. GTDB lineage: Bacteria > Bipolaricaulota > Bipolaricaulia > RBG-16-55-9 > DRXL01 > JANXCC01. Next base: position 268 of record JAILZC010000249.1, read on the forward strand.
TCACGACGCCGTTACATACGTGATCGGCGCGCATACACGCTTCGGCAGAACCGTTGCTCTGCACGACGGTGCGCCGAACCTCTGCCGTTGCCGTGCCGCTCACTTCCAGGCCATTGCTCGCGTTATTACTCAGCGTCGAGTTCGCAATAACTCCAAGAGCCTTGTCGGTCACGACGAGCCCATTGGCCCCGTTGTTGAGAATCTGGGCGGCATCGAGGCGCGCCTGCGCCGAGTCTCTCGCAACTAAGCCGTCGGCCTTGTTGCCCACCAGACGCGACTCAGACAGCTCTAGCTGCGCAGTAATTCTCACGTCGAGCCCCCGGAGCCCATTGTTCGAGACCTGGGCGTTTTGAAGCTTTATCACCGTAGAGTCTCGCGCTTCGATCCCGTCGCCCCTGTTCTCAGAGACGGTCGAGCTTGTGAGAATCACTTGGGCTTTCTCGGAGACGAAGAGCCCGTCGTCGCCATTGCTTAAGACTGAAGCATTTTTGAGCTGGACGATAGCCGCACCGGAGATCTCCACGCCGTCGTCGGCGTTCTTTGTGATCTGGGCATTCTGCAGAAGCGCCTGGCCGTAGAGCACCAGCCCGTCTCCGCGACTCCCCGTTATCGTGACGCCCTCAATGATCACAGACTGCGCTTCGGCCGTGACGGAGAGGACGAGCTGACGGTCTGCTGTGAGAGTCGCGGGACCGCGGATCGTGACGGGCTTCCAGAGAGTCAGACCAACGTTATACGTGCCGTTTTGAAGCAGGATCGTCCCGCCGGGGGCGATGGCGTCCACGGCCTCTTGCACATTCTGAAGATCTCCAGGGACAGTGAGCTGGGTCTTATCGGTCTGGGTGGCTAGGGGCTTTCTCAGCGATGAGGGGGCGAAGCCGCAGAGATCCGCCCCGTTGCCGCGCATCTCGTTGGGCTCTCCCGTAGCTTTTCCAGAGAGGACGCGCAGCCCACAGTATCTGTTCTCTGTGAGAGTGCTCTCGCGCAGCTCGAGCTGAGCTGAGTCTCTGACGACGATGCCGTCAAAATTTTCGGCGATGAGCACTCGAGAGAGAGTGACGCGCGCGGCGTTCTCTGCGCGCGCCCCGTCAAATTGATTTTTAGCAAACCGCGAATTAGTTACAGCAACCGTCGCTGACCCTGTGGCGAGCAAGCCCGCAAAGCTCTCCGTCAGAGCGAGATCCTCGAGAGTGACGACCGCCTGGCCGGCGACGCGCAGGGCCGCGCCAAAGCGCGATCCCGTGATCGTCCAGCCGGTGAGAGCCACCCGAATCTCTTGATCTCGTTCGATGCGCACAGCTCCCTGGAGGATCGTCTGAGCGCTGCCCGCGCCGCGCAGCGAGAGGCTCTTATTTATTGTGACGTTCTCTGTGAACGTCCCCGCGGCAAGACAGACGAGCGCGCCTTCACTGACAGTATTGATCGCGTGCTGGATGGACTGCCCCGGCTGGACTGTGATCGCGCAGTTTTGTGCCCCGACGCTGGGCGTTAGGGTCAAGAGAGCTAAGAGAGCGACTATGCTGAAGAGTCTCACAGAGCACCTCCGTTGGAGGCCTCCCCCCCCGACCCCTCCCCGTGCCGGGGAGGGGCTAGGGGAGAGGTCCGTATCGTTACACCTTGACGACCTTCACGCGCGTATCGTAGAAGACCGCGCTGCCGCCATAGACGTCTACCAAGCATGTGTTCTTCAAATAGGGGTCAACGCGCATCGCCGCGTTGGCATGGATGCCTGCTACGCCTCCTAAGCCCGTGGCGCGACGGCGCTCGTCGCCCTTGACCACTTCGCCGTCAATGACGAGATCAGTAGCCCCGTAGGCCCAGTGGCCGTAGCCCAAGGCGAAGCTGATCACGCCCGGCCGGATGCCCTCGGTCAGATGCACTGCGCCGATCATGGGGACTCTCGTGCCGTTGGCCAAGTCCCAGACGCCCTCAGAGTTGCTCGCCGAGATGATCTTGGCCCGGTCGCCCTCAGAGAGCCCCAGGCGCTGGGCATCCCGCGGATGCATAACGATCGCATTCTCGGGCATCACCGCGAGCAGCCAATAGTTGCTGATCGTGCGGGACTTGGTCGCGATGACCTCCCGATGGGTGATCAGATGGAGATCGAAGCCCTGCTTGTCGTCCTCAATGGGGCGCCCCACAGAATCGGCCAACGGCAGATAGATCGGGTACCCTGTCAAGGGCTTGCCAGTCATGCTGTTGATCGTGAGAGCCGCCTTCTCGTGGTAGAGATTGATGAGCGTCCCGAATTTGTTCTTAATATAATCGCCGTCGTAGCCTTGCTCCCAATTGTCGAAGCGTCCCCCTCTGTTGAGCACGTAGACGACCTTCCGCCACCAGCGCTCTCCTAGGAC
>JAILZC010000250.1 GCA_023512665.1 Candidatus Bipolaricaulota bacterium
TAAATAGGATTTGGGACAATTTACGACATCAGTTCTCGCCTTAATTCTCTGATATCCCCTTGTAGGTTCACCACCCGCTCAGCTGGCGATCATCCTTGATCTTCAACAGCTCCCTTCATTGATCTGACAATTTGACTGAGCTGCATCTTCAGCACGGGCAAATCAGTTTGCACCGTCTTCCACACCTCCGGTACATCTATTTCAAAGTACTCGTGAATCAGGATATTTCTCATCCCAATAATGGATGACCAAGGAATCTCAGGATTTGTCTCCTTCAAAGAAGATTAAACGTGCCGCGCTGCCTCTCCAATGATCATGATCTCACGGATGACTGCGTCCTGCACAAGACGACTACGCTCGAATTGCTCATAAGAAAAGCCCTTCACATACTCTTCGATCTGCGTGATCGCATCAAGGATGTGGCGCAGATAGACCCAATCACTCTTCGTATAAGATCACCTTCTCCCTCTCCACATAAGGTCGGATATAGCGGCTCAAGAACCCTTCCGTGACGAGATCGACTGGGCACCCCAGTCGTTCGCTCAATTCTTGACGAAGCCCAGCGAGCGCGAAAAGGCCGATAGGCTCACGAAACGACACCAGAATGTCAATATCACTCTTAGGAGAGTCTTCGCCACGAACAACGGAACCAAAGAGGGCTACTCGCTTCACCCCATACGGCAAAAGCACTGACAAGATCAGCTCACGAAGCCTTACAAGCTTTTCTGGGTTCAAGACTTTAGCCGACACCGTCATCACACTCTTTTAAGCTTCCCAGGCTTATCTTAGCCACCGTAGCCAGCTGCTCCATGATACCTCAGTTCTCGTCAACCCTCAATCCCAATCAGCTCTCGTCGTAATTCTTTGATCTCATCTCGAAGCTGGGCGGCCCTCTCAAATTCCAAGCGCTTGGCCGCCGCGAACATCTCTTGCTCTAATTCTTTGATGAGATCAGCAAGCTCCGCCGGCGTCTTCACGACGAGCTTCTTCTTGGCTCTCTTCTCTTTGCCCTCGCGCGCCAGCTCCGGCATGAACTCTCTGATCGCTTTCTTCACGGTCTCAGGAGTAATCCCGTGCTTTTTGTTATACTCTAGTTGGAGCTGGCGCCGCCGCTGCGTCTCCGCGATGGCTCGCGCCATCGAGCCGGTCACATCGTCAGCGTAGAGAATAACCCGCCCGCGCACGTTACGCGCCGCCCGCCCGATCGTCTGAATCAGCGAGGTCTCCGAGCGCAAGAAGCCCTCTTTGTCGGCATCCAAGATCGCGACAAGAGAGACTTCGGGCAAATCTAATCCCTCGCGCAGCAGATTGATCCCCACTAAGACATCAAATTCCCCCAAGCGCAGCTCGTGCAGAATATCTACGCGGTCTAAAGTCTCGATCTCCGAGTGCAGGTAGCGCGCCTTGATCCCCAGCTCCGTCAGATATTCGGTCAGATCTTCGGCCATCTTCTTGGTGAGCGTCGTCACCAAGACCCGCTCGCCGCGCCGGGTCACTTCGCGAATTTCACCGATCAAATCATCAATCTGGCCTTGTACCGGTCGGATGACTACCTCGGGGTCAACGAGACCCGTGGGCCGGATGATCTGCTCCACGATCTTCTGGCTCTTGGCGCGCTCATAGGGCCCCGGCGTCGCCGAGACATAGATGACTTGGTTCATCTTGCGCTCGAACTCTTCAAACTTCAACGGGCGATTATCGAGGGCCGACGGCAGCCGAAAGCCGTATTCAATTAAGATCTCTTTGCGCGAGCGATCCCCGTTGTACATCCCGCGAATCTGTGGGATCGTCTGGTGGGACTCGTCAATGACCATCAAGAAGTCTTTGGGGAAATAATCTATCAAGGTGGAAGGCGGTTCGCCGGGGCTGCGCCCATCAAGATGGCGCGAGTAATTTTCGATCCCAGGACAATACCCTAGCTCTCGCAGCATCTCGAGATCGTATCTCGTGCGTTGCTCTAAGCGTTGGGCTTCTACGAGCTTGCCCGCAGCGCGCAGCTGCGCCAGGCGCTCTGCGAGCTCGGCGCGAATAGACTCGATCGCGCGCACGAGTTTTTCTTTCCCGGTGACCCAGTGGGTCGCGGGGTAGATCACGGTGAAGTCTAAGTCTCGTAAACGCTTGCCGGTGAGCGCGTCAAGTTCTGAGATTCTCTCGATCTCGTCGCCGAAGAGCTCGATTCTGAGGGCGTGCTCGCTATAAGCCGGGATGATCTCGATGGTATCGCCCTTGGCGCGAAAGGTCCCGCGCCCAAAGCCGATCTCGTTGCGCTCGTACTGGAGCTCGACGAGCCTGTGCAAGATCTCGTCGCGCGAGATCACAGCACCCTTCCGGAGTGGGAGCGTCATCGCCGCGTACTCTTCGGGCGTACCCAGCCCATAGATGCACGAGACGCTCGCGACGATGATCACGTCTCGACGTTCTAGGAGCGCGCTCGTCGCCGCATGGCGCAGACGATCTATCTCGTCGTTGATCGAGGCGTCTTTTTCGATATACGTATCTGTCTGGGGGATGTACGCTTCAGGCTGATAGTAGTCATAGTAGCTGACGAAGTAGTGGACAGCGTTGTGCGGGAAGAACTCGCGAAACTCGTTGCAGAGCTGGGCG
>JAILZC010000251.1 GCA_023512665.1 Candidatus Bipolaricaulota bacterium
CGGTTCGGGTCGTGGACAATGCCATTGCCGCGATTGCCCGCGCCGTGCTGGAGCATGACGGTTTGCTGGCTATTGTGGCGGACCACGGCAACGCGGAATGCATGGGCGATCCCGGGGATCCCAACACCAATCACACCACCAACCGGGTGCCGTTCGTGTTGGTAGGGCACCAAGTGGCGGGCGGCACTTTGCGGGATGGCGAGCTGGCCGACGTGGCGCCCACGCTACTGCCCTTAATGGGCCTGCCGGTGCCTCCCGAGATGACGGGCCAAAATCTTTATCGGCCTTAATATCCGCGGTTGAAAGGAGCAGCTATGAAAGATCGGATTGTAGCAGTGGACGCCTTGGAGATTTTGGATTCCCGAGGCAACCCTACCTTGGCGGTAAGCGCTACCTTGGAGGATGGCACCACTGCCTTAGCTCGGGTGCCGTCGGGAGCGTCGACGGGAGCGCACGAAGCGGTGGAATTGCGCGATGGCGAGGCCAAGCGCTATGGGGGCAAGGGCGTGGCCACGACGCTGGGGCTTCTGTTAGTTTTCTCATGGCAGACGCTGCTCGTGACGCTCCTGATTTGGTTGGTGACGGTCGCCCTCACGCGCTATGTCGCTGTCGGCTCGATGGTCGCGTTGCTGTCAGTGCCCTTCGTGCTCTATTTCTTCCAAGCGCCGAGCTGGGAGCTTGGAGGACTTTTTGGCGCGTTGGGGTTGATGACGGTCTGGCAGCACCGTAGCAATATTCAGAGAATTTTGCAGGGCAAGGAGAGCCGGGTGTTTACGAAAGCTCGCTGAGGCGTTCGGCCATCTGGGCCAGCTGCGCGAACGCTTCCGGGTCGAGTGATGCCCCGCCCACGAGCGCCCCGTCTATATTGGGCTGTCTCAGAAAGCCCTCGAAGTTTGCGGGATTGACGCTGCCTCCATAGAGAATCCGAATTTTTTGTGCGATCTCGGCTGAGAAAAGTTGGGCCAGCAGCTCACGAATGAAGAGCGCGTTCGCCTCGGCTTCGTGAGGTTCAGCGTTGACTCCCGTCCCGATGGCCCAGACGGGCTCATAGGCGATCACGAGATCTTCCGACCTCTCCCCCAACCCCTCCCTTAAAGGGGGAGGGGAGCCCCTTCCCGAAGGGGGTGAGGGTGTATGAAGCGCCCCGCGAATCTGAACCTCAAGCACCTGCTGGGTTCTGCCGGCGCGGCGTTCTTCGAGCGTCTCGCCTACACAGAGAATGGGAGCGATCTCGGCGTCGAGCGCGGCTCTCAGTTTTTTATTGATAATTTCGTCCGTCTCGCCGAAGAGCCGACGGCGCTCCGAATGCCCTACGATCACATAATGACAGCCCAAGTCTTTCAGCATCAGGGGAGAGATCTCGCCCGTAAACGCCCCCTGGCGCTCGTAGAAGAGATTTTGGGCAGCGAGCTTAATCTGAGTTTTCTGGAGCTCTCGCCCCACCGTCTCCAACAGTGTGAACGGCGGTGCCAGCACCAGCTCCGTCTTATTGATATTGCGCACGCGCTCCGTAAAAATCTTTAGATACTCCAACGCTTGAGCGCGCACGAAGTGCATCTTCCAGTTGGCAACTAATAATCTTCGGCGTTCTCTCCCCATAATGCGCTATTATATCAGAAATTTGCTTTCAGGCAGCAGCGTTGCTAATATTAAGCTCATGGGACAACGACCACGCCAAGGGTGGACGGAGATAGTTGGGGCTGTGGGGTTTCTGATTGCCCTCTTCGTCTCATTCTTGGGATGGGATACTCTGTTAAATCTTATAGGAGGTCTTGCTATGCCGACAACTGCGCTCATCATCGTGCTGGCCATCGTCGTGCTCTTCCTGCTCAACGCGATCAAGATCGTGCGGGAGTATGAACGCGTCGTGATCTTTCGGTTAGGGCGGCTCCAAGGAGCCAAAGGGCCAGGACTCTTCTTCATCATCCCCATTGTTGATCAAGTCGTGAAAGTAGACTTGCGCGTCGTGACGTTCGACGTGCCGCCACAAGAAGTGATCACTCGCGACAACGTCACGGTGAACGTCAACGCGATCGTCTTCTTTAGAGTGATGTCTCCCGAAGCGGCGATCACTCAAGTCGAAGATTATCTGCAAGCGACGTCGCAGATCTCGCAGACGACCCTGCGCAGCGTGCTGGGCCAAGTCGAGCTTGATGAGCTGCTCGCTGAGCGCGAGAAGCTCAACAAGCAATTACAGATGATCATTGACGAGCAGACCGACCCGTGGGGCATCAAAGTCAAAGCTGTGGAGATCAAAGACGTGAGGATCCCGCAAGAGATGCAGCGGGCGATTGCTCGTCAAGCCGAGGCGGAGCGCGAGCGCCGCAGCAAAGTCATTAACGCGGAGGGCGAGCTGCAAGCCGCGACGAAGCTCCGCGAAGCCGCAGAGATTCTCACGCAGAACCCCGCGTCGCTCCAGTTGCGCTATCTGCAGACCCTGATAGATATTTCGTCAGAGCGCAACACAAGCACGATCGTCTTCCCGCTCCCCGTGGATATGGTGAAGGCGTTCATGACGCGGGACGAGAAGTAACCAGGCTCCGCCTGGACAAGCTTCGCTTGACATTCATCTTC
>JAILZC010000252.1 GCA_023512665.1 Candidatus Bipolaricaulota bacterium
CTCTGGTGGACGGGCTTTTAAAAATTAAAACCCTGCCCCCACGCTGCTTACTAAAACTTATGAAAGTGAATTGATCGAGAAAATCCGCCCCCAGAATTCCAGGGACGGGCAACTGCCCCTGGGTGCGCGTAGGGCCTAGCACGTAAAGGTGAGCCATAGGATGCGCAAAGAGCTTGCCACGCTCCGTTGTGCGAAAGAGCAGTTTGACATCTGGCAATATATACGCATCCGCAACAATCCCGCCGATGCGTATGGGCTTTGGAGCCTTAGCGAGTTTGTCCAGAGGGACAAGGCAGCTTACTGCTTGAGGATGGCTCAAGATAGTCATAGGAGAGCCAGTATCAATGGCGAACTCTGTCCCGCACCGGATACCGTAAGCATCACATTCAAGACGGGCCCAAACCATAAGATAGGGGCTTCCAGGGTCGCGCCTACACTCGATCTTCATTGGGGATGAGCACTATGGCAGGAGGCTCGGCGTATATGAACTTGATAGCTATGTTTCCCACCTGCTGCCCCAATCGTGGCTGCACACTGGCTATCAAGCTTTGAATATCTGAGCTGTGGGCTACTACTGTCTGATTGAAAACCGCGACGAACTCGTTAGGATACTCTCTCTTCAGCGTCTCATAGTGGGTGTAAATCCAATCCATATCTCTCTCGAACCGTTCCATTTCACTTTCGAGGGGTGCATCTTCCAGCAGGGGCATGAGCCTCACACTCCTTGCTAGGCTCACGATGGTATCCTCTGTAAGTGGGATTGTCAACTTGATCTATCAAGAAGCTCACGCAAGGCTAACCTTGTGCGCCCACTCTTATCTTCGCGCGTGCTCCTGAGCTGTCCCCTTGGGCAAAAAGAGCGTCACAATCAGAGCGAAGATCGCAACGATGAGCCCGACGACAAATACCCAGTGGAGCGCCGTTGCCAAGATCTGTTGGAGCGCATCCAAGACGGGCGTCGGCAATTGCGCCCGCGCCGCCGGGCTCAGCAGCACATCGGGATGGCGGAGAAGGTCCATCAGCTTCTCAGGAGCCATCAGACTGCCCAGCTCCGGGAGCTGATTCGCTTGGGAGTTCATCTGGGCGCTCAAGACTGCGCCCATCACCGCGACCCCGACTGCGCCGCCAATAGAGCGAAAGAAGACCGTCCCCGATGTGGCGATCCCCAATTGATCGCGCGGCACCGAAGTCTGCACGGCAATGAGCAGCGTGACCATCGAGAAACCCATGCCCGCCCCAGCTATCGCCAAGTACCCCATCACGGCCAGCCGAGTTGCCTGGGCATTTAGAGTAACAAGCCCCAAAAACCCCAACACTAACAGCCCAACGCCAATGAGCGCCGTGGAGCGGTAGCCGGTCTTCAGAATCAGCCTGCTTCCTACAATAGAGAACCCCACCCAGCAGAGCATGAAGGGCGTGAGCGCCGTGCCCGCTTCGGTCGCGGTCGTCCCGATCAACCCTTGGACGAAGAGCGGGATGAACGAGAGCGAGCCGAACATCGCCATGCCCACGAAAAAGCCATTCGCCGACGAGACGCTGAAGATTCTGTGCCGGAAGAGCGAGAGCGGCACGATGGGCTCCGAAGCGCGGCGCTCGACAGCAAGAAAGACAAAAACTAAAAGAGCGCAGACGCTCAAGAGCCCAAGTTTTATGGGAATTCCCCAATCTTGCTGTCCTAGAGTGACTAAGAGCAGCGTCGCCAGAAGAGTCAGGGTGATCGCGCCGGCGTAGTCTATGGAGACTCTCCTTCGGTGATCGCGCGGCTCCACAAGCGCCAGCCCGATCAGAAGCGCCGCTGCGATCCCGAAGGGAATATTGATATAAAAGACCCAGCGCCACGAGAGATGGTCCGTGATAAACCCGCCGATGAGCGGGCCGATGATGCTCGCTAGGCCCCAGACGCCGCTGAAGAGCCCCTGCATCCGCGTGCGCTTTTCTAAAGAATAAATCTCCCCGATGATCGTCATCCCCAAGGGCAGGAGCGCCCCGGCCCCAAGCCCTTGCAGAGCTCGAAAGAGCACCAGCTGGCCCATCGAAGTCGCTGCCCCCGAGAGCGCCGACCCGACGAGAAAGATCGCGATTCCCGCCAATATAAAGCGTTTGCGCCCGTATAAGTCTGACAGCCGACCCCACAGGGGAACAGTGACGGTCGAGGTCAAGATATATGCTGAAAAAACCCAACTATAGATGTGCAAGCCTCCCAAGCTGGCGATGACTGTGGGCATGGCCGTGCCCACGACGGTCCCCTCGAGTGCTGTGAGAAAGAGCCCCAGCATGACCCCAAGCGTGACGGTCTTCCGTTGGGAGGGCGTCAGAGGCACCGGTTCTGGAATAGTTATCGCAGCCTGCACTTGCGAAGAAGGCGCTTCCACGGGCGATTCACTCATAGGAGAAGCGAGTATAGCGAAAATGGCTCAGGCGCTCAAGCCCGGAAGCGATTGATGGCATCGCGGAGCGTCTGGGCGGCCGCTCGGGCAGCCTGGGCAAAGTCTCTCTCTTGGGAGGCGAAGAGCACGCTGCGCGAGGCTGTGATAAGAGCCAGCTCGCCGTGGG
>JAILZC010000253.1 GCA_023512665.1 Candidatus Bipolaricaulota bacterium
CATCTCACTGGGAGCTTGGAGCCGGGCAAGCGCGCCGATCTCGTGCTCTTAGATTTGGAGAATTATAAACAGATCCTGCCGGGGACGGCGTTTTCGCTCAACGCGGAGTATGCCCCTGCCCGGAGGATGATAGACTCGGGCTTGGCCGTCGCGCTAGGAACGGACTTTAATCCTGGAACGTGTCTGATTTACTCAATGTTCTTTATGATCGCTTTGGCAGTGCTCAAGATGCAGATGACCATCGAAGAAGCCCTGACTGCTGCGACGCTCAACGCGGCGGCGGCGCTCCGCCGCGCTCATCTCACTGGGAGCTTGGAGCCGGGCAAGCGCGCCGATCTCGTGCTCTTAGATTTGGAGAATTATAAACAGATCCCATACTTTATCGGGCACGAGGGGCGCTTCGTGCGCGCCGTGATCGCTGCGGGGAGAGTTGTGAACCACCCCCCAGGCTCCTTCATCTCTCCCGTTCCCTCTCCGTAAACGGAGAGGGTCAGGGTGGGGTAGGCTGAAACTTATCGTGGGGGGTATCACTATATACTATCGCATGACAGCCCTGCCGTGGAGGTGATGGCTTTGAGCAGGGCACACTATCACACACGCAACAGAAGGGGGTATCCCCTTCAAAAGGAGGACCTAGTATGAAGCGTCTCAGTCTCGCCTTGTTGGGGGTTGTCCTGCTGGGGTTAGTGGGCGTCAGCCCGAGCTTCAGCCAAGGGCAACCGTCGCCGTTAGGGATCGTCATCCAGCCGACCGAGTTCCAGGCGTTCATCCAAGTGAGCCGTCCCGTCTGTGCCGTCGGCCAGACCATCGAGATTCAGTATCGCGCCAACGAAGCCCCGTACTATGCGTATATTCTCGATATTCAGGGCAACAACGTCACTCGCCTCCTGCCCAATCGCTTTGAGCCGAACAATCTCATCACCGACACTAATTGGCGCACCCTGCCAGGAGTGATGACCTATCAGCTGGTCTGCGCCCCACCCTTTGGGCCGGAGTACGTACAGATCATCGCTTCTACAGAGCGCATCCCGCAGCTTGAAGGTGGCACTGGCACCTTCCCGCTCTTGGGCACCAACCCCCAAGCGGTCGGGCAACAGATCCAGCAAGCGATCCAGGCGATCGTCCCCACCGCCAAGGTGGCCACGGCGGTTGCTACTCTCCAAGTCGTTCCCAGTCAGCCGCAGCCGCCAACCTGTCCGCCTGGCTATGTGGGGACACCGCCCCACTGCGTGCCCGCGCAGCCGCCTTCTCAGCCGCCTTCTCAGCCGCCCTCCGGGTTCACCGTCCAGCAGGTGATCACGCCGGGGTCGCCACAGTTCGCTCAGATGGCGGCGCAGATCATGGCCAAGCTCCAAGCGGCGGGCCTCGCCCAAGCATTAGCGCAAGCGCAAGCGACCCAGATCCCACAGGGCCAGAACGCCGCGCCGCTCGGCACCGCACCCCAGCAGATCAACATCCAACAGATCCAAAATACGTATATCTTCACTGGGGTGCTCCAGCTCAACCAGAACGCTACGGTCTCTGGGTACACCATCCCCGCAGGCAAGTACCTGACGGCCATCGGCGAAGACCCGATCTTCGTGCTCATTGACATCTTCACGGGCCAGATCGTGGTCATCATCATCGTCACCACACCGCCGATCTTCACGCCGTTCAATCTCTTGCTGTTCTTCTTCGGGTGGTTCTTCTCGCCCTTCCCTGGGCCGTTCCCGTTCCCATTCCCGTTCCCCTGGCCCTTCCCCATCGTGATGCCCGCGGCCTGTTCGGGCTTGCCCAATCAGTTCCCGTTCACGGTCGCCGTTGGCAGCGGGGCTCCGATCGTGAGCCTCGCGGGGGTCATGCAGATCAAGGACGCCGGATGGTTCTTCAACGCCTTGCAGATCCAGTCTCTCGGCCCGGCGCTCTCGTTCCAGCGATTCACCAGTTTCTTCGGTATAGCGTTCGGGTTCATCGGGTCGTTCAGCACCGCGACCCTGCCCTATAGCTCGTTGGGCACCTTTGTGCTTCTCGTGCAAGGGGGCGGAAAGACGGTCTGTATCCAAGGTGTGGTGAACTTCGGGACGGTCTTCGGGTTCGCATCGCATAACTGATCTCACCCCCAGCCCCTCTCCCCTCCGAGGGAGAGGGGACGGGGTGAGGGGGGAGAGAGTGAGGCTCGATCGGGCGACCGGTCGAGCCTCTTTCTTTTTATTTTTTATTCCAAGAGCGCCACAGAAATCCTAGCCCTACACCGATACTAGCAACTCCTATCACGAGGCTGAATTCCTCTCGCTGATAGAAGAGCAACACGATTGCCCCCAGAATGATCAGGACAAGCGCAGCGACAATACGAGCCCAGTCAGCAAGCGTCCTCATAACTTTCTCTCGTCGTACAGCAACCGCCCGCCGTCGAGCCTCCACAGGCGCGTGCCAATCTGGGAGATTTCTTCGGAGGCTACTAAGATCACGGTTGTCCCTTGAGCGTGCACATCGTGGAGCAGCGCCAGGAGCTGTGCCGCGGCCCCGGCCAGCAGAAAGTAGAGCCCGGCAGCCAAGAAGGTGATGGAGTAATAT
>JAILZC010000254.1 GCA_023512665.1 Candidatus Bipolaricaulota bacterium
CCCGTCCCCTCTCCCTTCCGAGGGAGAGGGGAGTAGGGGTGAGGGGTGTCGGCGTTGGATGAGAAACGCCACCGCGACCAGGGTCAACGAAGCCAGGAGCATCAGAGTGGCGACGGCGTTGATCTGCGGGGGGATGGCCGCCCGCCCCCCAAGGGCGTACAGATAGAGCGGGAGCGTCTTGAAGCCGCTCCCCCCGGTAGTCGCAAAGTACGTGACATAGAAATCGTCGAGCGAGAGCGTGAACGCCAACAACGCCCCACTGATGATCGCTGGCGTCAAGAGCGGGAGCGTCACTCTGCGCAAGACCTGCCCTGGGGTTGCCCCTAGGTCGAGCGCCGCTTCTTCCAAGGACCTGTCTAGAGTGCGCAGCCGCGCCCGCACCACGACCATCACGTAGGAGATGCTGAACGCGACGTGACCAGCGATCACTGCTGGCAGTGGGCTGCCCAGCAGGGGCCGGAGCACCTGAGCGAAGAACAGTAACAGCCCGACCGCCATCACGATCTCCGGGATCACGATGGGCAGGTAGACGAAAGCCTCGATGCTTCTCTGCCAGCGGAAGCGCGCACGCTCCAGCGCCAGGGCGAGCGCCGTCCCCAGCACCGTCGCCAGGGCTGTCGAGAGGAGCGCGACGATGACGCTGTTGCCCAGTGCCGGAGCGATCTCTGGGTCGGCCAAAAGCTTTCGGTACGGCTCGAGCGAGAACCCGCCCCACACCAACGCATACCGGCTCGCGCTGAAGCTATACAGAACCAAAACTACAATGGGCAGATAGAGAAAGATATACGTCAGCAGCGTATCGAGCCATAGTATCGGCTCGAGGGCTCTATCGGCCCACGACCTCAGCCGACCCATCGCGACTCCTTCAGGTGATGGAAGTATCGCACCAAGACGAGCGAGACCAAGCCCATCAGGGCGAGAGCCATCGCTGCACCGAGGGGCCAGTCAGGAACCCGCCCTAAAAATTTCTCTTCGATGAGCACGCCGAACATGGGGACTTTGCCCCCGCCCAGCAGCTTGGGCGCGAGAAACTCCCCCAGAACGGGGACGAAGACCAACACCGCCCCAGCGATCACTCCGGGGCGGCTCAGCGGGAAGATGATGCGCCAGAAGCCCTGCCAGCGCGTGGCCCCCAGGTCGTGCGCGGCCTCGACGAGCGAAAAATCGAGACGCTCCAGCGCCGCGTAGATGGGCAAGACCATGAACGGTAAATACCCATAGACCAAGCCGATGAGCACGCCCACGGGGGATCCCAGCAATGCCAGATCAAGCCCCAGCGAGCGCAGCAGCCACGCGAGCCAGCCCTCCGGACGCAAGAGAATAAACCACGCGTAGATGCGCACGAGAAAGTTCGTGAAGAACGGGAGTATCACTAAAAAGAGCAAAAGATTTTTCACGGGGGCGGAGCGCCGCGCAATGGAGTAGGCCACAGGATATCCCAGTACAAAAGAGAGGAGCGTCGCGAGCGCCGCTAGCCCCAGCGAGTTCCCAAATGGCCCCAGCCAGTAGAGAGGGTCAAGCAAGCGAAGATAATTCTTGAAACTCACCCCCCACAGGATCGCGCCGTCGGGGGTGCGCTGCGCTAGGCTGATCAAGAGAATAATTCCCAAGGGGACAGCAAAGAAGAGCAGCAGCCACACCAGCCCCGGCCACAAGAGAGTGCGATGGTTCATGCTAAGAATTCTCGATAGTGCGGAGGCTCTGCGGGTCCCAGGTCAGGCCGACGCGCTCCCCTACGGAGATGCCGTTGGCACCAGGGCTGCTCACCGTCAGCGCGATCTCCGGAGAGACGCGCACCCGGTAGCGCGTCTCCTTCCCGACGTAGAGAAGCTCTTCGACCAGCCCCATCCACGTGTTGTGGCCTTCGGAGGGCAAGCAGAGCTGAATGCGTTCCGGGCGCAGCGCCAGCGTGACCGGCTGATTGATCTGCAACGGAGATTCGCTAAAAACGTTCGTCTGGAGCGCGCCGATCTGGACTACTGCGCGCTTCCCGGCGGTGTGGACGACCCGACCCTCCAAAAAGTTGCTCTCCCCAATAAAATCGGCGACGAAGCGTGTCGCAGGGCGCTCGTAGATCTCTGGCGGCGTCCCGATCTGGAGCACGCGCCCGCCGTGCATCACCGCGAGGCGGTCGGAGATCTTCAGGGCCTCTTCTTGGTCGTGGGTCACGTAGAGAAACGTGATCTTCAGTTCGCGCTGGAGTCTCTTGAGTTCGAGTTGCATCTCCTGGCGCAGCTTCAAATCGAGCGCGCCCAGGGGTTCGTCTAACAACAACACAGACGGTTCGGTCACGATGGCACGGGCTAACGCGACTCTCTGCTGTTGTCCGCCGGAGAGCTGCTGCGGGAAGCGCGCGCCCAGCCCGCTCAACCGCACAAGCTCTAGCGCCCTGCCGACGCGCTCGCGAATCTGAGCACGGGGGAGCTTCTGCATCTCCAGCCCGAACGCGACGTTCTGCTCCACGGTCAGATGGGGGAAGAGGGCATAGTTTTGAAAGACCAAATTGACGTCGCGCTCTTGGGGGGGAGTATGCGTCGCGGGCCTCCCGTTGA
>JAILZC010000255.1 GCA_023512665.1 Candidatus Bipolaricaulota bacterium
AATCTCCCGTAAATCGTCAAGCAACTCTCATGTTGCTTTAGACAAAATGCTTTTTTAAAATAAGCTTAGGGGTGTTCTATGCGTTATCTTGCATTGGTAGTCGTGCTGCTCTATGGACTCGAAGCACAGGCTCAGCCAACACAATCTCACGATGCCGCTGTCCTTGAGTTTGTGATCGGCTCTATAAGCTCCTTGGGAGTGGGAATTGGCGGTGCGCTGGCTGGTTACTCCATCAAACTTCCAGATGTTGAAGCGTGTAGGCGCCGGCTATCATGCGAAGGGAAAACATTCTGTTTGGATTTTTGCGAGTTTGAAGCGTTTCCCTACGCGATGTGGGGCTACGTGATAGGTGTGCCCGTCGGAGCTACACTTGGCGTTTCTTTGGTGGGGTATTGGAGCGGTGCATCTGGGAACTTCTTACTTGCAAGCATTGGAGCTGGCATAGGCGAAGCTGTAGGTATCGCTTCTGTTCTGTACGCATCGAACTTATTGCAGGGGAAAGTAGACTCAACCCAAATGATTTGGGCATCTCTATTGGTGATCCCAGCGTTTTCCAGCCTAGGAGCGACGCTCGGATTTAACATAGGCGCAAGGCACTATGAGTCGAGCTCTTTGAGTTGGAGCCTGCCTATCATAACATGGCGCTTCTAAGATACAGTTCCCAACGTAGCCCCGTGCTCGCCCACCGTGGCGTTGTAGCCACGAGCCATCCGTTAGCTGTTCAAGCGGGGATCGAGATGCTCCGTCGTGGGGGGAACGCCGTGGATGCTGCGATCGCAACGGCGATCACGCTCACAGTCGTCGAGCCCACTTCTAACGGGATCGGCTCGGATGCGTTCGCCTTGGTGTGGGATGGCAAAAGGCTTTATGGGCTCAACGGCTCCGGGCGCGCCCCACGGAAGCTCACCCTCGAATCTATAAAAGCTTTAGGGCACGAGACGATGCCCGCGCGGGGGTGGCTCCCCGTCACCGTGCCGGGGGCCCCGGCGGCGTGGCGCGACCTCCACAAGCGCTTTGGAAGATTGCGCTTTGAGGAGCTCTTCGAGCCCGCGATCTTCTATGCTGAGCGCGGCCATCCCGTCGCCCCCATCGTCGCTCAGTCCTGGGAGTATGCTGCTCGAGCGTTCGCTGAGCTGAAGGGTCGAGAATTTAGCTGGTGGCATCAGACGTTTACGTTCAGTGGGCGCGCCCCCCGCGCTGGAGAGATCGTCTCGCTGCCCGATCACGCCCGCGCCCTCCGCGCCCTCGCTCACTCTTACTGCGATGAGTTCTATCACGGCAAGCTCGCGCAGCAGATCGTGCGCTTCTCCCAAGAGACTGGAGGCTTTCTCTCCGAGCAAGACTTCAAAGAACACTCGAGCACTTGGATCGAGCCCATAAAGACTTCATATCGAGATTACGAAGTCTGGGAGATCCCCCCAAATACCCAGGGGATCGTCGCGCTCATCGGGCTCAATATTTTAGAAGGCTTTGAGCTGACCCAGCACCCGCGCGATTCCGCAGAGTCGTTCCATCTGCAGATCGAGGCGTTAAAGCTTGCGTTTGCCGATGGACTGCGCTATGTCGCTGACCCGGACTTTGCGCCCGCGCCCACCGAAGGGCTTCTCAGCAAATCCTACGCCGCTCAGCGCCGCAAGCTTATCACCGATCGAGCCCTCGATCCCACACCCGGAGAGCCTCTCTCCGGCGGGACGGTCTATCTCTGCACCGCTGACGCTGATGGCATGATGGTCAGCTTCATTCAGTCGAACTATATGGGCTTTGGCTCCGGGATCGTGATCCCCCAAACGGGGATCGCGCTACAGAACCGGGGCGCGTGCTTTTCGCTCGACCCCCAGCACCCCAATTCTCTAGAGCCGGGCAAGCGCCCCTATCACACGATCATCCCTGGGTTCCTCACAAAAGAGCACAGAGCGATCGGGCCCTTTGGGGTGATGGGCGGGTTTATGCAGCCCCAGGGACACATTCAGATGATCGTCAACACTGTAGACTATCGCATGGACCCGCAGATGAGCCTCGACGCCCCGCGCTGGCAATGGCTCAAAAACAAAGAGATCGAGATCGAATCCGACGCCGATCCCAAGATCATTGAGGGCTTGCGCGCGCGGGGGCATATCGTCACAGTGTCAGAACCCGGCGGGCGCTTTGGGCGGGGGCAGATCATCTGGCGCGTGGAGTCTGGGGCGTACATCGCGGGCAGCGACAAGCGCGCCGACGGCTACGCCGCGGGCATTTAAGCAAGTTGACAGCTCGTGAACTTTGTGATACCATACAGACCGACTGGTCGGTCTGTTATGAGGGACAAAGAGCTGACGCGCGAGCGCATCTTAGAAGCTGCCGAAAAACTCTTCGCCGAGAAGGGTTTTCACGAGACGGCTATGGACGAGATCGTGAGAACTGCAAAAGTCTCCAAGGGCGGCGTCTATTTTCACTTCCCCAGCAAAGAGGAGCTTTTCTTCGCGTTGCTCGATAAGCTTGCCGACGCGCTCCAGCACGACCAGCGCGGCGGCGACGGGCCAGCTGCCGGCCCATGCGAGCAGGGGCACGACGG
>JAILZC010000026.1 GCA_023512665.1 Candidatus Bipolaricaulota bacterium
GGCGGAGGGCGGGCGTCGGGGCCTCCGACGGGCCCCGTCCCGCGGCGCCCTCGCTACCTTCCGGTAGGCTTGATTATCGCGGACTTCGCTCCGGCGAACTGGGCTTTCGCGGGGAGGCGTTAGCCAGCATCGTCGAGGTCTCGAAGACGGAGATTATCAGCAAGAGCGACGAGTCCCCTGAAGGCGTTCGGGTCGAGCTTGAGGGCGGGCGTGTGCTTGCCGTCAGGGCTGCAGGGCGCGCACCAGGGACGACCGTAGACGTCCGCGAGCTTTTTTTTAACGTCCCCGCGCGCAGAAAGTTTTTGAAATCTGCCAAGACCGAGTTCTTTCACATCGTGCGGGCTGTGAAGCGGTTCGCGCTCGCCTACCCCACAGTGCACTTTCGGCTGGAGCACGACGGCAAGACGGTGCTCGATCTGCCCCCTAGTAGCGATCTACGCCAGACCCTCGCGCGGCTATACACGGCGGACTTCGCTCGCGCTCTGCTCGATGTTTCTATGACAATCCCGGGACTGACGGTGCGCGGTTTAGTCAGCCCCTCGCACCTGACGCGCTCCGACCGCACCGAGCAGTTTCTCTTCGTCAACGGGCGCTTCGTGAAAGATTCTCAGATCAACTACGCGATCTCCCAAGCGTATGAGAGCGCACTTAAGAGTGAGCAGTACCCGTATATCTTTCTGTTTATCGAGATTGACCCACGCGCTGTGGATGTCAACGTGCACCCGCAAAAATCTGAAGTGCGCTTTGCCGAGCCGATTAAAGTGCAGGCCTTGGTCAAGCAAGCGATCACGAGGGTATTGACGTCGGCTCACGCGGTGCCGCGATTGGAGAAGACCCCTCCCCTGGCCCCTCCCCGACACGGAGAGGGGAGAGGAGCGGGAAAGGAGCTTGAAGCTCACCCTCACATCCATCCCCTCTCTCCTCTGAGGGAGAGGGGAGAAGGGGTGAGGGGGGACGGGGAAGCTCCCCTCCTCGCTACGGGGAGGGGAAGAGGTCAGCTAGATGCTGCAACAGCCTGCTCCCCTGTGCGCGTTCTGGGCCAGCTCCACGGGACGTATATCGTCGTTCAGACGGAGTCGGGCTTAGAGATCATTGACCAGCACGTCGCTCACGAACGGATTCTCTATGAGCGTTTTCTTGCTCAACTTAAAGAGAACAAGATCGTGCGGCAGCGGCTCTTGATCCCTGTAACGGTTGAGATGTCCCCCGACAAAGCTGAGCTCTTGGCAGGGCATCTGCAGGAGCTCGGCGAGCGCCTAGGGATCGGGATCGAGCACTTTGGCGGCAGGACGTTCATCCTGCGCGATTGGCCTCAAGTGCTGACCAGCGAGTGGAGCAGGAGCGATTTCACAGAGACGCTTGAGCGCGTGCTGGCGGTGCTGGAGCGTGAGAGTGAGCCAGCGCTCGAAGAGCTCGCCAAGGCGCTCGCGGCGCGGGTTGCGTGCGAGGCCGCAGTGGTGAAGAACAAGCCCCTGCGCCCTGAAGAGATGACCGAACTCATCCGGCAGCTCAAGCAGACGCAGAACCCTTATCACTGCCCGCACGGGCGACCGATAGTCCTAGCGTACTCCCTCGAAGAGTTAGAGAAGAAATTCGGGCGACGGTGACCTCACCCTGCCCCTCTACCTCATCCGTTCCCTCTCCGTAAACGGAGAGGGCTAGGGAGAGGTAAGCTCACGGGCGATCACGCGGATCGCTTCTTCTAGCGAGTGGCGTGCTGCCGCCTGCAAGAGCGCGCGCGCATGACGGAGGCGCTCGCGCAGTTCAGCGCCCTTCGTTGCCAGCTCTAAGATGCGTTGCACGAGCGCGCTCTCGTCAAGTGAGTCCGACGCGCTCCACCACGGTACGGGGTATTCGCAAACTTCCTCAAGGCGGTGGAGAAAGCCCTCGATCTTGGGGTCGTAGCTGAGCGCGCAGAACGGCACGTCACACAGTAATGCGAAGACCAAGCTGTGCAGGCGCATCCCCAGCACGATGTCTACGCTCTGCACGGCCCTGAGAAGATCAGCGGGGTCGTGGGCTTCGACGGCGGGAATAGTGAGGGCGAGCTCTCGCAGCACTGCTTGGTCTTGGTCGGCTTGGAACGGCAAGAAGAGAAGCTCAAAGTCTGTGGAGAGAGTGCGCAACGCGCGACGGAGCACTTCTATATTGTGAGGCGAGAGTCCGGGGCGCAGGGAGAGACCTACTCTCCTAGTCCCCTTGGGCCTCTCTCCTTGCCCCTCTCTTACCTCACCCTGGCCCTCTCCGTACACGGAGAGGGAACGGGAGATGTAAGGGGTTAGGTCAGAGAGCACCGCCAGATCTTCCCCTAGTAGGACGCGAGCATCGTGAGCTTCTGCCCACTGGTAGCTCGCACGGTCGCGCACCAAGACAAGCCGCGCTTGTTGAAGCGTCTTGGCGACCCAGCGCTCGGAACGCCGCGAGCGCAGTGGGCCGATCCCCTGACCGATCAGATATGTGGGCAGATTATAGTGTTGAGCCAAGCGCACCAAGCCCAGATAATAGAGCAAAGACCGCGTACTCGTGGCGTCTTGGAGCAGGCTCCCCGGGCCGAGAAGAAACCCCGACGCGCGCGCGAGCGCCCGGCGAATTTTACAAAGATTCCAACGGGTGATCGCTTCTGTGCCGTGAAGCTGAGCTGTCTGCTCGGGATCGTTGGAGAGCACGACGAGCCGCGCGTGGGGCAGGGCCCCGCGCAGATATTTTGTTAGCACAGCAAGAGAAGCTTCATCGCCCCAGTTGCCAAATCCGTAATAGCCTGCGATCACGAGCGTCGTCGCCATTGCTGAATCCCCGCGAAAGCGAAGCGAGCCGTGAGGCCGATGAGCAGGCCGAGCGCCAGGCCGTTCAGGGTGCGCCAGAGCGACAGCGCCAACGGCGTGTGCAGATGGACGAACGTATTGAGGATCGAAGCTTGTCCGAGGGCCCCCAGGGCGAGCCATCCGAGCTGGAGGAGACGAGGATCGCGTCTCCAAAGCACGAGCGCAGGGTGCCCGACCAGAAATTCTTTGAAGCGCGGACGAGCGGTCAGCCAATCTTCGAGCCTTTCGCGCAAAAACTCTTCCCAGCGCGCGACGGGAATCGCAGGGAGATTGCCGCTGCGCTCCAGTACGAAGAAGAGCGCACCCAGCCCCAAGGCGGGAATGACCCACGCCCCGCGCTTCGTGAGAGGATGTCGCCAGCCCAGCCCTCGCCAACGCCACAGCTCCGTGAGCACGATGAGCGCCGAAGGCGCGACCAGCGCGAGCTTCACGCCGCGAAATTCGTTGATTTTGAGAAAATACGAGAGATCGCTCAACACCGCTGCTGCCGCAAGCCCCGCACAGCTTGAGCCCAGCGACACTATCACGAGCAGCTTCCAACCCGAAAATCTCTCTGTGCCCACCCAGAGCAAGAGCCACGGGGCTCCAGCGGCGATCATCAGCGCGAGGGCTTGGCGGGCCCACTCCAAATCCCACATCCCCAGAAGTGCTAGGGCGCCCACACCAACCAAGCCAAACGAGAGCAACACAACTTCTGAAAGCCGCCAGAGGCTCATAAGCACCAAGAGAGCGAAGCCGACGAAGCCAGCCCCTATCGCCAGATAGACCCAATAAAAACTCCCAAACGGCGCGGGCGCGGACGGCTGTCCTAGCTTCATGCCCAATTGAGTGATCCGTCGGCTGAGGCGCTCCAGATACTGCGAGAATCGTTGGTGTTCGGTGACCCACAGGAGCCTGATAGTGCGCTCTTGGACGGCGCGCTCCCAGCGCGCGAGCGCCCCCTCTAGCCCCAGACGCTCCAGTTCACGCGATTTGATCGCATGAACACGCACGAAATTCCTCCAGCCCCCACGATAGAGCTCGGCCAGCCCCGACGGCTCAGAGAACTCGACGATCCCCAGCAGAGCATGGTGAGCTTGAGTGATTGGGGGTACGGCTGCCTCAGGCTCGGAGACGGCTATCACAAAGTTGGGACGAATATTGGGAATCTCTTCGAACTCGGCATCGGCGATGAAAGCTATCCCCATCCCCGTCGCCTGAGCAATCTTAATAGTTTTTAAGAGATGGTCGTCGAGGTTCGCTTTCGGAAGATTCCAGTTCGGGAAATCCGCAAGCTCGACGCTGAGGGCGACGACCCCGTAGGCGCGGAGTTCGCGCAGTTGGTCGCGCAGCGCATCGTCGCTGAGAGAGCTGGCCAGCTCTTGAGCAGGGACGATCAAGCCAACAGTTTGGTATGTCGCATCCCATGATGCGCGCCGTACCCCCACCCACAGCGCCGTCAGGATCGCCAGTGTCAGCACTCCATACAGGACAAAGCGAGCCATTCCTCTCACGCGCCTTCACTATAGCACACAGGGGCAGCCCTGTGCCAGGGTGACCGGTGTCTGGGGGCGAACGCCCGCACGCCATTGACGCTCTTCACGAATATCTCGTACTCTGACTGCAGAGGTGAGAGTATGCGGAGAACGCTCTTTCTTGTGGGGATGCTCGCTGCGCTCTGGGCTGTTCCCCTGGCAGCGCAAGGATCGTCAGACCTATCGCAGGGGCGCACGGTCGGGGTCGGGTTGCAGGCCCCGTGTGTGCTCAGCTTGCGCTTCTGGCTCATGAAAAATTTCGCCTTAGAAGCGAACGCGTTTGTGATCTCGATGGGAGGCTTCACGAGCGGGTGTGCCGCGGGCAAGGTGCTGTTGAAGCTCGCGGACACGGATATCTTCGACTTCTACACGGTTTTTGAGGCGAACTTGCACATTGGGGACTATTGGGTGGGGGGAGTGGCGGAAATCGCGCTGAAGGGCGGCATGGAGCTGAGCATCCTGCCGAGCTTAGCGATCAATCTCGAGTTTGGCGAGGCGTTCTTCTTTGGGCCCGAGGGCTTTGGGGCTACCCCGGCGGTCAGCTTAGGATTGCACTATTACTTCGTGCGCACCCCCCAACCAGCAGAGTAACCCTGACGAAGATGAATAGAAGGAGGTTAGGCACGATGAAGAGCATCATCAAGAGTGGGAGTCTGGCGTTGCTTGCGCTCACCCTGAGCGCGTTTTCAGCAACAGCGTTGGAGAATCTATCAAGCCGGTACGGCTTTGGCACAGGGATGCAGTTGACGTTTCCCATGACGCCGCCGCAGGCGCTGCCAGCGTCGGGGATGAGCGTGAGGGTCTGGGTCTCTGACCTCTTCGGTTTTGAGGCGGACTTCTTTGTGGTGGGCAGCGCGTTGAGCTTCACGCCGCGGGCGTTTCTCAAAGTCATTAATCTTGAGATCGCTGATCTCTATGTCGGGGCTGGGGTAGGCATCTTCGCCTATGCGCCGCCGCAGGATGCGCTGATGCTCTACACGCCGTTACAGGGGCTTATAGGGCTAGAGATGCGGCTGACGCCCCGTGTGGCGCTCAACGGGGAAGTTGGGATTTTCGGGCTGGGAGGGACGAAGGGCGGCGTGACCTCGGGGTTGGGATTGCATTTTTATTTCTGAGCGAGACCACTTGCCCGATACAGCAGAAAGCCATAAAATATCCCCAGAGGCTCTATGGGCAAGCGCGAGGTCTTGGAGAGCGTCCTCGCCCAGATCAAGAAAAAACACGGCGAGGGCTCGATCATGTGGCTAGGGGAACAGCCACACTTAGAAGTCGAAACGATCCCCACCGGCTCGCTCTCGCTCGACATCGCGCTGGGGATCGGCGGCGTCCCCCGGGGACGGATTGTCGAAATCTTCGGTCCGGAAGCCTCCGGCAAGACCACGCTCGCTCTTCATATCATCGCTGAAGCTCAGAAGTTAGGGGGTACGGTGGCGTTCATTGACGCGGAGCACGCCCTCGATCCCCAGTATGCGCGCGCTATTGGCGTTGATTTAGATAAGATTCTCTTGAGCCAACCCAACTCCGGCGAGCAAGCCCTTGAAATTACGGAGCACCTCGTGCGCAGCGGCGCGATTGATGCCATAGTCATTGACTCGGTCGCGGCGCTCGTGCCCGAAGCCGAGATCGAAGGCGCGATGGGCGATGCCCAAGTCGGCTTGCAAGCGCGGTTGATGAGCCAAGCCATGAGAAAACTGGCCGCAGCGATCTCGCAGTCGAAGACGACTGTTGTCTTCATCAATCAGATTCGCCAGACGATCTCCGCGACGGGCTGGGGGCCAACGACAACGACCACGGGGGGCTTAGCCCTGAAGTTCTACACCTCTGTTCGTATGGAGATCAAGCGCATCGGCTCGGTTGAAGAAGGCGAGCAGAAGATCGGCAGCGAGACGCTGGTGCGCGTCGTCAAGAACAAACTCGCCCCGCCGTTTAAAGAAGCGCGCTTTGACATTATCTATGGGAAGGGGATCGCGCGCTCGCGGGAGCTGCTCAAGCTCGGAGAGCAGTTAGGAATTCTTAAGAAGAGCGGCTCGTGGTTCTCGCTGGGGACGACACAGCTGGGGCAGGGTGCCTCCAACAGTGCCGCGTATCTTGAAGAGCACAAAGAGATCGCCGAACAGTTAGAGCAGATGATCCGTCAGAAAGTGGGCTTGCCCTTCGACAAGAGTCAGACCAAGCAGCCGACGCTGCTCCCGGAGTGATCTGTGTCCGAAGAAGAGCGCGCCCGCGCGTATCTGTTAAGACTGTTGAAGCATCGTCCGCGCAGCCGTTATGAGGCGCTCACCCGGTTGCAGCAGAGAGGGTTCGCTCAGGAGATCATCGAGTCCGTGCTTGAGCAAGCATCGCGCGCGGGGATTTTAGACGACGCGAAGTTCGCCCAGCTCTGGGTCGAAGATCGTCTCTCGCGTCGTCCGAGGAGCCGTCGCGCCCTTGAGCGCGAGCTGCGGGCGAAGGGGGTCGCCCCAGAACTGATAGGGCGAGCCCTCGCGCATGCGGAACTTGACGAGGAAGCGTTGGTGAAGCAGCTCATCGCGGAGCGTTTACCCAGATTGCGCTCGCTTGATGCAGCGACGCGCGTGCGTCGGCTTGTGGGGTTTTTGCGTCGTCGCGGGTTCTCTGGGCACATCATCCGTCGGGCTCTCCGTGACGCTAAGTGAGAGGGAGGGAGCGGGAGCCCCCTCTAAGGAGATAGGAGGAGCTCCCGCTTGGGCGAGAGGGAGTGGGCTCAATATCCCAGACGGCGATAGGACGCGATATAGACCGTGTCGTAGTTGGAGACGTGCTCGTAGAGCGACTCGTTCTCCGCCAGGGGCTGCAATCCGGACTGCAAGGTGACCAAGCTGCGTGGATCAATCCCCAAGAACAGCTTGAGCTGGGAGACCGTCAATCCGAACGGGATACAGACCATCGCGAAGCTGAGCCCGCTGAGCGTCTGCACATAAATCCACTTGTTCATGGCCACTCCTTTCTTGCAGCTGAGCGAATAACCTACCCTGTCACGGGGGGATAAGTTTCAGGTCGGCAGAGATGCGATCTAACACGATCGGCAGCAGGAGCGCAAATGCCACAGGCACGTTCACCCCTAACTGTCGCAGCTTGCGCCACGGACTCCCTCCGCCCATCCTCTGCCTGCTATCTGGATCTCTTGGCGCACCGACCCGTCGTCCTTGACGGCCTTGCCCCGATCTGATAAGATATTTGAGCTTTCTCACGCTGTGCTTTCGCAAGGAACTGAACTCAAGCTTTATCTATGATGAGGTGATCTCTTATTCCCAACGTACGAGCGGCAGAAAAGGCCTTACGGAAGAGCGAGCGGGCCCGGGTGCGCAACCTCAAGCGCAAGGAGGCCCTCCGCCAAGTCATCCGACAGATTCGCAAGCACCTGAGCGCGGGGCAGAAGCAAGAGGCCCAGGCGCTCCTGTCCCAATTGGCCAAGGCGGCGGACAAGGCCGCCGCGCGCGGCACGATCCACAAGAACAAGGCCGCACGCCTG
The DNA here is from genome assembly GCA_023512665.1 of Candidatus Bipolaricaulota bacterium. Lineage (GTDB taxonomy): Bacteria > Bipolaricaulota > Bipolaricaulia > RBG-16-55-9 > DRXL01 > JANXCC01. Next base: position 7,827 of record JAILZC010000026.1, read on the forward strand.
AAAGCGCGCTTCATGAAGATGGTCGCGCACGCCTAACGGTCTCATGTCCCAGGGTGCCGTGGTGCGGTCGCTGATCTACAAGCGCCGCTGGCGTCTCAAGGATCTTCCTGTCGAGCGGGCAGCGCAGATCGCCCGTGAGCTGGGGTGTTCGGCTCCGCTCGCGCGCGTCTTGGCCGCCCGCGCCCCAGACAACCCCACCGAGCTGCTCGACCACGAGATGGGACAGCTCCATTCCCCGTGGGAACTGCGAGGGGTCACAGAGGCCGTCTCGCGCATTGACCGTGCCCTGCACCAGGGCGAAAAGATCTTCATTCAGGGGGATTTCGACGTAGACGGCATCACCAGCACCGCGTTGCTCTATAAAGCGTTACGTGCGCTGGGCGCTCAAGGGGTCAAAGTTGATCTCTCAGACCGCGAGCGCGGCCACGGCCTCAGCGACGCTGTGATACGCCGTCTCAAGGACGAGGGCTTTTCGCTCTTGATCACGGCCGACTGCGGGATCTCTGAAATCGAGTTCGTCGCACATCTACAAGAGCATGGCATTGACGTCATTGTTAGTGATCATCACCATCCGCCGGAGCAACTACCCCCAGCTTGTGC
>JAILZC010000256.1 GCA_023512665.1 Candidatus Bipolaricaulota bacterium
GGCCCGCTCCGCCCTTCGTCTGTTGGGCCTTCAGGTCTTGGATGTCCTTCTCTAATTGAGCGATTTTTGCCCGCAGGTCGTCGGGGTTCTGTGCGCCCCCTTGGGATTGGCATCCCCCCACCAGCAACGCCACCGTCAGCAATCCGATCCCGATCCAAAGCTTCTGCATAGCTCCTTCCTCCTTTGTTGAAGGTGATAAGTTTAGAACATCGTTCCAAAGCCAAACTGGAAGACCGGTGCGATCTGGAGCCCGGTCTCATAGAACGGCCACGCTATTACAAACCGCACGTTCCCGATGAAGCCGGTCACCAGGCGCATCTCGAAGCCGAGCGCCTGTCGCTCTCCCACCCCCTCCGCCCACCCGTGATCATAGTAGAAGACGCCCCAGATGTTCTCCGCGAGCTCCATGCGATATTCGAGATTGGCCAGCGCAAATGTGCTTGTAAACGACGTGCCCCAGCCGCGCACCGTCATCACTCCGCCGAAGCCGAAGCGCTCTTGCGAGGGCAAGGTCAGTCCTAGGGCTCCGTACAGTCTGACAGAGATCGTCTGACGCTCGAGCGTCCGCCAGTGCTGCGTCCAGATCCCCTGGAGTTTCGTGAACTCCGTTCCCACGGCGAACTTGCCCGCCTGCTCGCCCATGACGATCACTTCGCCCCCAGAGGTCGGGAAGATCGGGTTGTTCCGCGTGTCCCGCACAATGTCCAGCCCCAGGGACATAATGAGGCTCTTCTCGTTGATGGGGGTAGCCTTCCAGATGTTCTCGTAGCGGAAGCGCAGCGTCAGCGTGAGATCGGACAGCACTGGGTAGCTCACGGCGAAGGTCGCGCCCGCTTTGGTCATCTCGTGAGGTTGGGGATCGGTCTGCTGCGATGTGTTATTGAACAGCGAGACCTCGACGGAATTGTACTCTTTGAAGTAGGCAGTAGTTTTGTAGTTGAAAGAGTAGTTGAGCACCTCCCTGCCGATGAGGCCGCGATCGAGCGAGAGATCAACATCTTGGGCTGTCCCCAAGATGTTCTTCCAGCCTAAACTGACTTGCCCGACCAGACCCACTTGGGGATTGTAGCTCACGCCGCCTTTGACGTTCCCCAATTGATCTTCTTCGGTGACGCTGACCAGCAGCTCGACTGTTCCGGTAGACTCGTCGAGTATCTTGGGCTGGACGTTCACGCCATCTTGCTTAAAATACCCCAACTGCAAGAGATTTCTGAAGCTGTCGCGCAAGGGGTTCTCGTTCACTAAATCCCCTTCTTTCAGTCGCAACGCCTTGCGGATGACCATCTCCGAGGTGCACTGTCGCGGGAATTCCAACAGATTGGGGATGATCACGGACTTGGCGCCGGGCTTGCACGCGTTGGAGATCGTGACTTTAGCAATCTTCCCCTCGGTGATGCGCACGGTGAGCACGCCGTCTGTGAGAGACTCCTTGACGAAGTTCACTAACAGATACCCCTCGACGCGATAGAGGTCGTAGACGCGCTTGAGCGCGGTCATGAGGGCGAAATTATTGACCGGCCCTTGGGGGATCTTCCCGATGAGGGCCTGAAGCTGGGTGATCGGGTAGACCGTAGCCCCAGTGAAGCGAATCGCGCGGATCTCTGTCGGCTCATCGAGCAGGTGGCGCTCCTTGAGGTTCCAGACGATCTTTAGAGAGTTGGGCTTGCTCCCCTGCTCGATCCCCAGGGTGTTTTCGTCGGCTTGATGGAAGTAGACCGACTTGTTGAGGGCTTTGATCGCCTCCTGGATGGGGGCAATTTTGACGGGTTCACCCACGGGCAGCTGCAGCAGGGGCTTGACGAGCGCCTCTGGGACCTCTTGGAGCCCACGGATCTCCACGGCGTCGAGCTTGCCTTCGATAATTTGGATCGTCAGCACTTGTTTCTCGCGGTTGAAGGCCGGCTCAACCCCGATGAACGTATACCCTTTCTTGAGATAGAACTGGGTGATCGTGTTCTCGATGATCTTGTCGTCGAACCATCGCATACTGAGGGGCTTGTTCTCTTCGACCTTGGCGTCGCGCAGCGCGTCGATTAACTCATCGCGACGGGCCAGCTTCATCTTATAGGGGAAGAATTTTATCCCCCAGATGTCTATCAGATAGAACTGATAGCTCTCGTTTCCCGTGAACTCGATCTTCTTGACGACAGGGTTTTCCACAACGCGGTAGATGACGCGAATGCCGTTCTGCAGAATTCGATAATCCGGCTCGACTCTCTCTAAGGTGCCCAGGGCGCGGAGGGCTTGGGCTCCCTTCTCCACGTCCTCCAGGGTGATCCGCGAGCCGATGTTGAACGGCAGTGCATCGTAGATCTCGCGCTTAGTCAGGGCTTTGTTGCCCACGATCACGACCTCACGGACAAAGTACGTCGTCCCTTGAGCCATCCCCAGGGCCATCCCCACCACGACCAGCCCGACCCAGACGACAACCGCACAAGAAATCTTCTGACGCACTTACATACCTCCTTCGAGTACGCTTTCTTCTGAACTGCGATACTGGATCGCTTCCGCTACGTGAGCCGCTCGGATGGTCTCCGAGGACTCTAAGTC
>JAILZC010000257.1 GCA_023512665.1 Candidatus Bipolaricaulota bacterium
CCGTATGGTGTTCGTCATAGCGCAGCAGTTCAAGAGTGATCGCTTCTCCGCTGGCAGCGCGGATGATCTGTTGGAGCTGCTGGACTGAATAGACAATTCTTCCGTTGACTCGTTCGATTCTGTCGCCAACTTGGATGAGCCCCTGAGATGGGCTGGGGCTGCCGTTGGGCAGGGGGACAAGCTCAGTGACTTCGAGATAGGGCAGTCCAAACGCCCCGACGATCACGATCATCAGTAAGATCGCGGCAATGATGTTCATCACCGGCCCGGCGAAGACTATAATCATCCGTTGCCAGGCGGGTTTTGCAGTGAAGAGTCTCTCTTTGGGGACGGCTTGGTCTTCGGGGCTCTCGCGGTCTTCGCCGGCCATGCGCACGTAGCCTCCGATGGGAAAGATTCTGAGAGAATACTCGGTCTCGCGGCCCTTGCGCCGCCAGATCGCCGGCCCCATGCCGATGGCGAACTGATGGACCCACACGCCAAAGAGCCGCGCCGCCGCGAAATGCCCCCCCTCGTGGATCAACACCAAAAACCCGATGGTTACAATGAACGCGATGATCGTCAGAAAGATGAGGCTCATAAAACTCCTTCGATCCGTTCAGCTCTGATCTCCAAAATATGTTCCGTCTGAGGCGTCGCGCGATAGTCTTCGTGGACGGCCTCGCCGACGATCCATATTAGCGCATTTTCGTCACAAATCAAGGGGATGGCCTCGCGCTGCTCGCGCTGGATCTTTCTGTCGGTAAATAAATCTTGAAGCTTCTTCGTTCCCGATCGGAGATGGATGCGATCCCCGGGGCGGCGGTTGCGCACGACTAAGCTCCCTTGGATTTTGTCGGCGTCCAGGAGGGCTCTACCCCTCACCCCTCCGTCTCCCCTCTCCCTCCGAGGGGAGAGGGGACGGTGAAGGGGGCGGATCACAAATCGCCAGCCGATCTCCGGAAGAACGGTCTCGCCGGGGACGGTGAGCAGATACTCAAAGCGCCTTGGGGGCGCAGCCGGGCGCGTGGTGACGATGAGCTGAGTATGGCGTCGCAGAACTCTTACTCCGTCGGGTAGGTGCAGCTCGCCCGCTCCGCGACGGGAGAGCCATGCGAGCACAGCCTCGATGTGCGCAGCTTCTAGCTTGCCGAGGGCATGGAGGACGGCTTGACGCAGCACGAGCGCTTGGAGATACTCGGAGAGCTTTAAGAACTTATTCAGGTCGAGCGCAAGCTCATGCGCTTCTTTTTTGCAGGTAAGCTCCGCCAACGCTTGGTTGGCTTCGCGTTCTAGCTGATACGCGGCTTGAGCGAGCAGCCGCGCCGTCCGCCCTAAAGCTTCGAGCACCTTGGGATTGTACTCTTTCAGTATGGGGATCAGTTCATGACGAATCTTGTTGCGCACGATCGTCGTGTCGTAGTTGGTGGGATCTTCGCGCCACCGAAGATTGCGGGCTTGAGCAAACGCTACGATCTGGTCGCGGGTGCACTCGATAAGTGGACGCACGTATGTAAGTTCTCCTGCAGGGCGCACCGGGGGGATTCCCGCGAGGCCCTCTAGCCCTGCGCCGCGCAGCAGCCTCATCAGGAGCGTCTCGGCCTGATCGTTGAGCGTGTGCCCCAGGGCAATCTTATTGAAATTATGCGCTTTCCCTGTTCTCTCTAAAAACTGATAGCGCAGGGTGCGCGCGGCGACCTCGAGCGAGAGTTTGTGGGCTTTCGCGTATGCGGGCACCTCGGCGCGCCCCGTGTAAAATTTGACTTTGAGGGATCGCGCGAGCTTCCTCACGAACTCAGCGTCCGCAGCAGAATCTGGCCGGATCGCGTGATCGAAGTGCGCCACAGCCAGCGAGAGCTTCTCACTTTGTTGCAGTTCTCTCAGCACGTATAGCAAGACGACCGAGTCTACCCCGCCAGAGACGGCGACCAAGACGCGGTCTGCGGGGGTGAGCATTCGGTATCGTTTGATCGTCTTCTTGACCTGGTCGAGCATCGCGCATTCATTCTGCCATGATCCGCGCACCGGCGCAAGAGAGTTGCTCAGGATAATCGTGATGAGTAGAATGACAATATGCCGCGCGAAGCGATCTTACGGGGGGAAGAGCTCGAGGAAGATCAAGTCACTCTGTCGTTGCGCCCGCAGAGATTGTTGGAATTCATCGGGCAGGCGCAGCTCAAAGAGCAGTTACAGCTCTACATGGAAGCCGCCCGCGCCCGTGGCGACGTCTTAGATCACTTGCTCCTGCACGGCCCGCCGGGCTTGGGAAAGACGACATTGGCGCTTATCGTCGCTGCGGAGATGGGGGTCAATATAAAAATTAGCTCTGGGCCAGCCATCGAGCGCCCCGGCGACTTGGCGGCCCTGCTCACCAATCTCAATCCCGGCGATGTGCTCTTCATTGACGAGATTCACAGACTCCGACGCAACGTTGAAGAATTGCTCTATCCAGCGATGGAAGATTTCAAGCTCGATCTCATCATTGGCGAGGGGCCGCACGCCCAGTCTATACGATTAGATCTTCCCAAGTTCACGCTCATCGGCGCGACGACCCGCACTGGGCTGTTGAC
>JAILZC010000258.1 GCA_023512665.1 Candidatus Bipolaricaulota bacterium
GGATATAGACCTCTATCTGCGTATTGCTACCGAGCTTTATTTGAAGAGGCTCATAGTCGGCGGCTTTGAAAAAGTTTATGAAATAGGCAAGGATTTCAGGAATGAAGGCATTTCCATAAAGCACAATCCCGAATTCACCATGATGGAGCTCTATCAGGCCTATGCCGATTACAACGATATGATGAAACTTACTGAAGATCTTATTTCCCATGTGGCCATGGAAGTTCTGGGGACGACAAAAGTGAAATATCAGGGAGAGGAAATCGACCTGACGCCTCCCTGGACCAGAATGACTATGAGCGATGCCGTGAAGAAATATACCGGTATTAATTTCAATGAAATAAAGACCGATGAGGAAGCAAGAAAGGCTGCAAAAGATTTACATATAGCGGAAGTGGGCGATCAGGATACAAAAGGGAAGATACTCAATCTCATATTTGAAGAAAAAGTGGAGCAAAATTTGGTGCAGCCCACCTTCATCCTGGATTATCCCATAGAAATATCGCCTCTCGCCAAGAAAAAGGAGGACAACCCCGATCTGACCTACAGGTTTGAGGCATTTATCACCCGGCGCGAGATGGCCAACGCTTTTTCGGAGCTGAACGACCCCATTGACCAGCGCGAGCGGTTCCTCGCCCAAGAGGCTTCGAAACGCGCGGGCGATGAGGAGACGCAGCCGCTCGACGAAGACTTTCTCACGGCTTTAGAGTACGGGATGCCGCCCACAGGAGGCCTGGGTATTGGCATAGACCGCCTGACGATGATCTTGACAGATGCCCCTTCCATCCGAGAAGTGATCCTCTTCCCGGCGCTGCGCCGCGAAGGAGGTCTCTAACATGGGACGGACTCAAGCAGCCCTGCAAAGAAGATTTCTCTCACTCTATCACTATCTCGCGGACGTGTTGCCCTACACGATTGTCCTGTGGGACGAGCGATATGTGCGATTCGTCAGGGCCAATCGCCTACTGAAAAGGCTCTCCCCAGCGATGATCATCGCGACGTATTTTGGGGACGGCTACTTGTGGGGGTTGGTCGGTTTATTTATTCTGATCTGGGGGACGCCGCTCGATCGCAAGTACGTGATGGTCGCGTTCGCGATTACTATTATTAACATTGCGCTCTTTCGCTTCTTAAAATTCGTCTTCAAGCGCGCGCGCCCGCTCTACCAAGCTCCGCCCTATGAGCTGGGGTATCGGCTGCTCGACACGTATTCGTTCCCTTCGGGTCATGCCACGACGTCGTTTGGGATCGCCTATGTGCTCTCGCACTTCTATCCCATACTCCCCGTGCAGATCGCGGCCTACAGTGCGGCGAGTATTATAGCGATCTCGCGGATTCACATGGCCGAGCACTACCCGTCCGATGTGATCAGCGGCGCTCTGCTCGGCGTGCTCTCCAGCGCATTTCTCCTGCCCATCTTCGAAAGGATTCTCAGATTATGAAGCCCCAAACGAAGAACGTTCATGAGTTGATCGCCCAATACGCCCCACAAGAGGTGCACTACTACAACGACCCCGCGACGGGCCTCAAGACGCTCATCGTCATTCACAACACGGCGTTGGGGCCAGCGACCGGTGGGACGCGCTTCTATCCCTACCCCAGTTGGGAGGCGGCCCTCGAAGATGCGCTCAAATTGGCCCAAGCGATGAGCTACAAGTGCGCGCTCGCCGAGCTGCCCTTCGGCGGGGGCAAGGGCGTCATCTTGGGTGACCCCAAGCGCGACAAGACCCCCGAGCTTCTCCGGGCGTATGCCCGCGTCGTCCATCAGTTCAACGGGCGGTTTACTACAGGGGAGGACGTTGGAATCAGCGCCGATGATCTCAGGTTTATGACCCACGAGACGAAGTTTTTGGCCGTGGGCGTCACGCAAGAGCTATCAGCCGTGACCGCTCAGGGGGTCATGCACGGTCTGAGGGCGTGTTTCCAGACGGTCTTCGGCAACAGCTCGCTGCGCGAGCGCACCTTCGCGGTGCAAGGGGCAGGCAAAGTCGGATACTATCTGATGAAGCTTTTGGCGCGCGAGGGCGCAAAGCTCTTCGTGAGCGACATTGATCGTCGTGCGCTCGACACTGTGCACAGAGAATTTGGCGCAAAGATCATCGAGCCCCCTGAGGCGATCTACGCCCTCGAATGCGACGCGTTCGTGCCGTGCGCGTTAGGAGGGGTTATCAACGACACGACGCTGCCCCTCCTAAACTGCAAGATCGTCGCCGGCTCGGCGAATAATCAGCTCAAAGAGCCGCGCCACGGCGACAGGCTCCACGAGTTCGGGATTCTCTATGCCCCCGATTATGTGATCAACGCTGGGGGGCTGATCGCGGGGGTGCAAGACCTTCTAGGCGGCTCTTTAGAGAAAGCCCTGCACGAGACGGAGAAGATCTACGGGCGGCTGCTGAAGATCTTTGAGATTGCGCGGCGCGAGGGACTAGCGCCGCATCGAGTAGCCGACCGCATCGCCGAGGAGCGCCTGCGCCAGCGACACTAATACAGTAAGATAAGCCACACATATCTCAACCAGCGACAGGAGGCTGATTGTTTATGAAGT
>JAILZC010000259.1 GCA_023512665.1 Candidatus Bipolaricaulota bacterium
CGCCCGCCATGGGCGGGCGAAGGCGAACGGTCCAGGCGAAGCCTGGCTGGCGAAGACGAACGGTCCAGGCGAAGCCTGGTCAAGCGAAGCTTGCCCCCACCAGCGTCGCTTTCAAGCGCCGCAGCCCCGCACGGATCGCCCGCGCCCGCACCTCCGCGATCCCCTTCACTTCCATCAGGTCTTTCTCAGTAGCTCGCAGGATCGCCCGCAACGTCCCAAACGCATTGACTAAATCCTCGATCACCGCCATCGGCAGCCTCGGAATCTGACTGAGCACCCGATACCCCCGCGACGGCAACACCCGGTCTAACATCTCCTCGCTGCTCTCATACCCCAAGATCTCTAAGATCTTCTCCGTGGAGAGCAGCTCCTCCGGAGGCAACCGACGAATCTCTTCAATGATCGTCTTGGGGGCTTTCCGATTGATTTGAAAATCCCGCACGATCAGCTCCGCTTGCTCCTTGACCCCCACCATGAGCCACTCCAATAAGAGCTCCGTCAGCTCCCGCTCCTCCCCAAGCTCCACAAACAATCGCTGAATCTCTTCTTCCGTATCTAAAATCTGCACGATGTTCTGTAAAATATTGGCGACGTGATAGGGCAAGACCCGCCCCTCCAGCTCCAGCGCCATCAGCTCGTGCGAGAGCTCGTTGTACGTCACCCGATATTGCTCTAGGATGCGCAGCGCCTGGTTGACCCGCGCACTCAGCACGGCAATATCTTGCAAGACGTACTTGATCGGGCCGTAGTAGATCGTCACCCTTCCCATGCGCTCCGCAGAGATGGCGATCGTGGCCACGTTGAGCTGCTTGGCGACTTTCTCGGCCGTTAAGTGTCTCGTCCCGGTCTCGTCGGACTCGATGGACGGGTCGGGCACCAGATACGCATTGGCATAGTAGATTCTCTTCAGATCCTCGTCAATGACGATGGCGCGATCCATCTTCGAGAGTTCCACGACGCGTTGGGGAGTGAACTCCGTGTCGAGAAAGAAGCCGGCCTGCACGACCTCGCGGGCCTTCTCTAAATCTGAGAGGACGATCAACCCGCCGTTGCGCATCTGGACAATAGAATTGATCGCCTCGCGCAGCGGCGTCCCCGGCGCCACTTTCTCTAAGACTCTTAAAAAGCCCTCTTTGGGCATAGCGTTACACCCCAAGCGTCTCCATCGCTTCGCGGATCGTGTGCACGGGGCAGAGCTCGATCTCTTTGAGATCGAGCTTCTCCCCCGCAGGGACGACCGCCCGTCCGTAGCCCAGCTTGGCCGCCTCGGCCAGACGCTCGCGCAGCTTCTTCACCCGCCGCACCTCCCCAGAGAGCCCCAGCTCCCCAATGATCACCGTCTGGCCGTCTATGGGCTTCTCCTTGAAGCTCGACACAATAGCCGCAGCGATCCCCACATCTACGGCAGTCTCGCGCAGCATCAGCCCGCCCGCCACGTTCACATAGATATCTTCCCCGCTGAGCTGTGCCCCCAGGTGCTTCTCGATCACCGCGACCAAGAGCGCCACGCGATTGAGATCCAACCCCGTAGCCCGTCGCTGCGGGTAATTTGATCGCGTGAACGCCACTAATGCTTGAATCTCGACCAAGATCGGGCGCGTCCCTTCTAACGTCGGGACGATCACCGAGCCCGCGGGCACCGGCCCGAGCCGCTCCGTAAAAAACTGTGAGGGGTTGGCAATCTCTCGCAGCCCCGCCTCCGTCATCTGGAAGACCCCGATCTCCTCCGTCGAGCCGAAGCGATTCTTCACGGCACGCACTACACGGACGTCGCTCTCCCGCCCGCCCTCAACATAGAGGGCCACGTCCACCAGGTGCTCGATCGCCTTGGGCCCGGCAAAGTCCCCAGATTTCGTGACGTGCCCGATCAGAAAGATTGGGATCTTCTGGGCTCTCGCTAATTGACTGAGTTCAAAGGTCGCTTGGCCCACTTGGTGGGTCGTCCCCAGTCCCGCGCTCTCCCCTGCGGGGAAGACCGTCTGGATCGAGTCTATAATGACCGCTGCGGCTTTTGTCTGGAGCACGTGCTCGCAGATCGCCGCGAGATTCTGTTCGTGTCCAATGAGCAGATTGTTGGTCTTCCCGATGGCCAGGCGTTCCGCGCGCAGCTTGATCTGTCCGGGAGACTCCTCCCCAGAGATGTAGAGCACGGGGCCGTCGCGAGCGAGCTGGGCCGCGACTTGCAACAAGAGCGTAGATTTTCCGATCCCCGGCTCCCCGCCCACTAAGACGACCGAGCCCGCGATCAGCCCCCCGCCGATGACACGATCGAATTCAGTAATCTGCGTTGGGCGGCGCTGGGCCTCTTCGAGGGGGATGGTGGCGAGCGCCTGGGGGGGTGAGTGCGAATCAGGTCTTTTGAATTCCGTCAACGTATCCCACTGGCCACACTGCGGGCAGCGTCCCAGCCATTTCAGCGAGCCGTAGCCGCAGTCTCGGCAGCGATACATGGTCTCCTTGCCCCCAGCCCCCTACCTCACACCCTGACTTCTCCCCCAGCCCCTTCCCTAAAGAGGGAGGGGAACTCCCCTCACCCTCACCC
>JAILZC010000260.1 GCA_023512665.1 Candidatus Bipolaricaulota bacterium
GTGATCAACCCTGTCGCGCCCTCTGGGCCCAGCTCGACGTCCTCGTACAGCTCTTGAGCGACGGACATTGTTTTCTTCGTCGAGAGGCCCAATCTTCTGGAGGCTTCCTGCTGCAGCGTGCTCGTAGTAAACGGCAGCGGCGCGTGCCGGCGCTGCTCCTTCTCCTCGACCTTCAACACTTGCCAGGAAGCGCCGTCGAGGTCTTTTAAGATCTCTTGGGCTTGCTGCTCGTTCGAGATCTTTATCTTTTCGTCGCCGGTGACGCGCTTGAACAGCTTCGCATCGAACGGGAAAGGCTCTCCGTGGGGCGTCAGCGTCGCCGTGATAGACCAATACTCTTCGGGGACAAATTGTTGAATCTCGCGCTCGCGCTCACAGATCAATCTCACGGCGACCGACTGCACCCGCCCCGCCGAAAGCCGGCTGCGAATCTTCTTAGAAATTAACGGGCTGAGCATATACCCCACAATGCGATCCAAGATCCGTCGGGCTTGCTGGGCCTCCACGCGCTGCATGTCTATCCCCCGGGGATGCTCCAACGCCTGTCGGACGGCATCTTTGGTCACTTCGTGGAACTCGATACGATGAGGGTCTTTGAGCTTGAGGGCCTCTCGGACGTGCCAGGCGATCGCTTCGCCTTCGCGATCGGGGTCGGTGGCCAGATATATCGCCTTGGCCCCGGTGATGGCAGTTTTGAGCTTTTTGAGCGATTCCTTGCGCTCCGGCAGGGGCTCGTAGGTGGGGACAAACCCCCCTTCAATATTGACCCCGAAGCGATGCTTGGGCAGGTCGCGCACATGCCCCATCGTCGAGATCACCGCAAAATCCCGGCCCAGATATTTTTCAATAGTCCGGGCTTTCGTGGGCGACTCGACGATGACAACGCTCTTCTCTTTCGCCATGTTACCCTCTTCGCTGATTCTCTAACCCCTGGGCACTGAGAGCGGTCATATCACGCAGTGGGTGACACCACGGGCTGCGGCTCCCCAGGGGAATTTTTCTGGATGATCGTTGTAATGAGGTCGAGCTTCTCCAAGGTGGCCCGCTCTCCCTCGCGAATGGGCAGATCCAACTGACGCAGTTGGAACATCCGGATTCGGTCCACTGCCGGCCGGATGACGATTAAATTCTCGCCGAGGCGAGAGCGCATGATCTCCAGCTTGAGCCGCGCCAGCTCCCGCGACGTGATCGCTTGCGATTGGACTAAGACGTCCAGACTGGTCATCACCCTAGGGTTGAGCGATGCTCCTACATCCACGGCGATCACGATCTGGGCGCCCAGAGCCACGGCAGCATCCACGGGGATCTTGTTCACCAGCCCCCCGTCTACTAAAAACCGCCCGTCGTACTGAATCGGCGGGTGAATGCCGGGAAAAGACATACTCGCGGCAATCGCGCGATAGAGCCGTCCCGACCGCAGCACGACCTCTTCACCGGTGTCAATGTCGCAGGCGATCACGCTCAAGGGAACTGATAAATCTTCAAACGTCCGCTCGCCGGTGAAGAGCTTTAAGAACTCATAGAGCTGCTTGAGGCGCTCCGGCTCATAGGTGCGCCAGTCGGCCTTCTTAAAGAGATACTCTGAGGCCGTCTTGCCCGCTAAGCTCTCCAGGCCGCGCAGCGTCGTGTCGGGGATGCCTAACAGCTTGTTGACATCTAAAGCCTTCAAAATCTTCTCTAATTTATAGAGGTCAACGCCACAGGCGTAGGCCCCGCCGATGACCGCGCCCATAGACGTCCCAGCGATCACGTCAATGGGGATCTGGTGCGCGGAGAGCGTGCGAATGACGCCGATATGGGCGTAGCCGCGCGCTCCGCCGCCGCCTAACGCCAGACCGATCACCGGACGCATCTCAGAGCTCCTCCATAAAGCATAAGCCTCGATGCATTATAGCGCATCGAGGCTTGGTTTCAAGCCCTTCTGGCCTGCACCGCATGGACACCGAGGCCCTAGTATTCGGGCATAGAGGGCGTGGGCACCTTGTCCTCACCGATCTCCTTGGTCACGACCAGCGCGCCTGTAGTCAAGAAGAGCCCGGCGACGCTGACCGCGTTGAGGACCGCCGAACGGATCACTTTGGTCGGGTCAATGATGCCCGCCTTCATCATGTCCACGTACTCGCCCTTGACGACATCGAAGCCCATGTTGTCCTCGAGAGACTTCACCTTCTCCACGACGATGCTCCCCTCAAAGCCGGCGTTCTCTGCGAGCTGCTTCAGTGGGGCTTCGAGAGCCTTCTTGAGCACCTTGACGCCGATCTGCTGATCGGGGTCTTCGAGCTTCACGCTGTCAAGAGCCTTGGCCGCACGGATGAGCGAGACCTCCCCGCCGGGGAGAATCCCCTCGGCGACGGCCGACTTGGTCGCCTCGAGCGCATCTTCCATACGATGCTTCTTCTCCTCGAGCTCCGCTTCGGTCGCGGCCCCGACCTTGATGATGGCCACGCCACCGGCAAGCTTGGCGATGCGCTCTTGGAGCTTTTCGCGGTCATAGTCGGAATCGGTGCTCTCCATCTGCTTGCGCAACTGCTCAATG
>JAILZC010000261.1 GCA_023512665.1 Candidatus Bipolaricaulota bacterium
CTCATGGGGCGGCCAGACCTTCAAAAACGGCTCTCCAATAAAATCTTTCTCGCACACAAACGGAAAATCCCAGAAGCGCCCGTCTAAACTATTGCGGCTGTTGTCCCCCAAGACAAAGTAATGTCCCGGCGGCACTGTCAGCATAGTATCGCCCATCTTCCCCGAATTATAGTAACATCGGCGCTCCGGGTTGGGGTGATGAGGGTGATTGAACGCATCGTCGGTCATGGGGACGCCGTTGACATAGACATAGCAGTCTTTGATCTGGACGGTCTGCCTCCCCACAGCGATCAGTCTCTTGACGTAGCGCACCGTGCGCGGGGCCTCGTCAGTGCCCTCGTTGTGCCAGAAGACGATAATATCCCCGGGCTGGGGCTTGCGAAAATAGAACGAAATCTTGTCCACAAAGAACGAGCTGCCGGCAGTGATCGTGGGCTCCATCGAGCCGGTGGGCACGCGCATCCGCACGATGACAAAGTTCATCGTGACGAGTGCCAACGCTATAGCAACGACGATAATCTGCAGCCAATCGAGGGCCCACTCTACCCCTGGGCTGGTCGCGATCCCGCGACGATTGAGCACACGAGCCAGCCACGGCTTGTGCGGCTCCGTCTCCGCAGGAAGCGCTGGCTCCGGCTCTGGGGTAGGAGTCGCCGGCTGATCCTCGGGCTTGAGATCTTCGGGCATCACTCACTTGGCGCTGGCTTCGAGGGCTTGCCGCCGCAGATAGGTCAAGCGCGCGCGCCGAGCACGCCCACGCTCGACCACCTCGATCTTGGCGATCCGGGGCGAATACAAGGGAAAGATCTTCTCGACGCCGATCCCCGAAGAGACCTTTCTCACCGTAAAGGTCTTGCTCGCGCCGCTGCCCGCGCACTTGATCACGATCCCCTCAAAGATTTGAATGCGCTCGCGGCTCTCCTTGCCACCCTCGCCGCCCTCGAGCACCCGCTCGTGGACGCGGATCGTGTCCCCAGGGCGAAATTCAGGGAGATCTCTCTTCATGAACTCCTGCTCGATCTCGCGAATAAGATTCATGTTCATAGCTGCTCACTCCTTCTCGTTCAGTGTTCTGATTATCGTCGCCCGCGCAGCCGATCTAAGATAATAGCGACTGCCGCGCGCACCGACAAGTGATTGTAGTCTGTCGGCCCCCAGATCGGGGGCAAGAAGTAATCAACCCGATCGAGCACTTCTTGTGCCAAGCCCCATCCCGTCCCAAAGAGCACATAGACGGGACGGTCGTCGCTCTCGAGGCTCTCGCGGAGCCGCTCGTAGCTGATGCGCGTCCCCGGCAGCTCCCGCGCATCGGTGCCCACGAGCAGCGGCGCGAGGCCCTCGCGCTCCAAGATGCTCTTGAAACTGGTCTCTAGCCTATCAACAACGCGCACGCGTTGCAAGGCCGGCCGCCGGTAGGCCACATCCGGCTCGGCCTTGAGCCAGAAATCTATTAATTTTTGGGCAATCGTCTGTTGGCTGGGCAGGGGGGTTATCAGAAAGAACTGCGTGACGCCGTAGGTGCAGGCGCTGCGGGCGATATCGGTCACGTCAATGGGGGTGATCATCGTCGTGACGATCTTGTCGTTACGATCCCGGCAGGGGTAGTGCACCAGCCCAATATAGAGACTGCCCATAGTGACCCTCTCCACCAGCCCCTTCACCCTCACCCGTTCCCACCTCACCCCTTCCCTCTCCGCTTGCGGAGAGGGCTAGGGTGAGGCAGCAAATCTGGTCTATTCTTCAGGGTCTTCTCTAAGGCCGCGCGACGACGAAACTCCTCGACCTTCTTATGATCCCCGGTGAGCAGGACCTCGGGGACACGTAAGCCGCGGAACTCCGGGGGCCGCGTGTACTGCGGCGGCCCTAAGAGCTTCTCCGTATAGAACGAGTCGTGTTCGACAGACTCTTGCTTGCCGATGACGCCGGGGACGAGCCGCGCCACACACTCGGTGACGACGGCCGCTGCCGCCTCGCCCCCACTTAAGACATAGTCTCCGATAGAAAGCTCGTCGGTGCAGATATGCAAGACGCGCTCGTCCACGCCTTCGTAGCGACCACACAGTAAAATAATCGCGTGTTCCTTGGCGAGCTCCTTGGCGATCTGCTGCGTAAAGAGCTTGCCCTGGGCCGACAGTAAAATCACCCTGGGTTCGACATTGATTTGGCTCTTGATAAATTCTACGGCGCGAAAGAATGGCTCGGGCTTTAAGACCATCCCTGGGCCGCCGCCGTAGGGCCGGTCGTCCACTTGCTTGTGCTTATCTGTAGTAAAATCTCGCAGGTCGTGCAGATGGATCTGCACGAGGCCGGCC
Source organism: Candidatus Bipolaricaulota bacterium (assembly GCA_023512665.1). GTDB lineage: Bacteria > Bipolaricaulota > Bipolaricaulia > RBG-16-55-9 > DRXL01 > JANXCC01. The sequence goes on from JAILZC010000261.1 coordinate 2,313, forward strand.
TGGCGTGCGGCCCCGATCACGCCGACGTCGAAGAAGCCCGCTAGCATCTGGGGGAAGATCGTGACGATATCAACCCGCATGAGAGTTTGGGCGACGGGGGCGCGAGCGAGCGCGGCGTCGGCCGCGCGACGGTGGCTTGGCCTTGGCAGCGGGGCGCGGTGGCGGTTCCGCCCGCGCCTCGATCACATCTAAGACAGTATCTTATAAACATCAACGAGCCCAC
>JAILZC010000262.1 GCA_023512665.1 Candidatus Bipolaricaulota bacterium
GCCACGGCCCGGCCGGCCGACAGGGCGTACAAACCGACCACGGCGAAGCAGACGGCGGGAACGACCATCGCCAGCCGCGTCGACGACAGGTGCGAGATCCAGCCGATCAGCGGCGTCATCACCGCTCCGCCGATGATCGCCATGACCATGAAGGACGAACCGGTCTTGGTCAGCGGGCCCAGGTCCTTGACCGCCGTGGCGAAGATGGTCGGGAACATGATCGACATGAAGAAGCTGGTCGTCGCCAGGGCGTAGAGGCCGGTGGTCCCGCCCGCGGCCACGCTCACGCCGACCAGCACCACGTTGGCGGTCGCGTACAGCGCCATCAACGTCCGCGGCGCGACGGTGCTCATCAGCGCCGCGCCGATGAAGCGGCCGGCGAACAGCGCCCAGAGCGAGCCCATCAGCACGGCGGCGGCGGCCTTCTCGCCCATGCCCGGGACCTCGGCCTGGGCGTAGCGGATCATGTAGCTCCACACCCCGACCTGGGCCCCGACATAGAAGAACTGCGCCACGACGCCGAACACGAAGTGGGGGCGGGCCAGGAGCTTGGGGACGTCGCCCAGCACCGAACCCTCGCTGGCGTCGGCCGGCGGCGACGAGACGGTTCGCCTGTGGGACCTGGCTTCGCCTCAGCCACGCGAAAAGGCCCTGGTGCTCGGCCACGTCGGCGAGGTGCTCGGCGTCGCCGGTGAATCCGGGTCTGGGAAGACGACGCTGCTACGCTGCTTAGCCGGGCTGGAGCGCCCTGATGCTGGAAAGATTCTCTACGGCGACGAGGTCTGGTTCGACGCCACGGAGAATCGCTGGCTGCCGCCGCAGAAGCGCCGTGTGGGCTATCTCTCTCAAGAGTATGCGCTCTTCCCCCATCTCACCGTAGAAGAGAACATCGCCTATGGGTTGGGCTCTCTTTCTGTGCACGAGCAGCGCGAGCGGGTCGCCGAGATGATGGGGCTTTTGCAGATAGACGCGCTGCGGGGGCAGCGACCGGGGAAGCTCTCTGGGGGAGAGCGGCAACGAGTAGCGTTGGCGCGGGCGCTGGCCCCCCGACCGCGATTATTGCTTTTAGATGAGCCGCTCTCGGCGCTCGACGCGCCTGCGCGCGAGCGGCTGCGCACCGAGCTGCGACGCCTGCTTGTGAGCTTCAAAATCCCGACGATCTTGGTCACCCATGATCGTTTGGAAGCGTTAGCGTTGGGCGACCAGATGGCGGTGCTTATTGGGGGGCAGCTCCGTCAAGTTGGCTCGGTGCCTGAAGTCTTCAGCCGTCCCGCAGACGTGACGGTCGCCGAGGCTGTGGGGATGGAGAATGTGCTTGCGGCGCGAGTGGTCGCCCGAGCGGGCGAGCTGGTGACGCTGGAGTTGGGCGGCAGGGAGCTGATCGCGGTGGGGAGTGTGCCCAGTGAGGATGTCTTGGCGTGCGTTCGGGCCGAGGACGTGATGATTTTCAAAGAGGCGCTCTTGGCAAGTGTGAGCGTGCGCAATCGGTTGCGAGGGCAGATCGCTGCTCTGAGTGACGAGGGTCCGCTGGTGCGGGTCACGGTTGACTGTGGGTTCCCGTTAATCGCCGTGATCACCCATCAGGCGTGCGAGGAGCTGGCGTTACGGGAGGGCGAGTCAGTGACGGCGGCGATCAAAGCCGCGGCGATCCATCTCATCCCGCGGGCGGAGGGAGGGGGACTCGAACCCCCAGGGCCTTGTGGGCCGTACCGGTTTTCGAGACCGGCTCCTTAGCCAATTCGGTCATCCCTCCGAGGGCTTAGTACGCCCGGCTGGATTTGAACCAGCGACCTTCGGCTCCGGAGGCCGACGCTCTAATCCCCTGAGCTACGGGCGCACAAGCTTCGCTTGACGTTCATCGTGCCGCCGCAGGCGGCACGGCGAACGGTCCAGGCGAAGCCTGGGGCGAAGTCTGGAAAAATTTTATGGCGAAGCGGGCGAACTTGCAAGTGCCCTAGCGGGCCTGAACCCGTACGAGCGATTCCAATACTAAGGGCTCCTGCGTCCCCGCGCTCGTCGCCACGATGGCGTTGCCCGTGATCGTGAACGAGCCCGGTGTGGTGCTGGCTCTCACAGTGTAGCTGTGCTCTAGCGTTGAGCCGGCAGCAAGGCCCAATTGCGCTGCTCGCAATTGCGACCCCTCAGCAAGCTCAAAACCTTCGGGCAGGCTCTAGCTGATCAGAACGACTCTGAGATCGGCTTTCGCTGTGACTTTCACAGAGATCGTGAACTCTTGGCCGGGCTTTACGGGTGTGAGCACGGTGCGAGTGAATTCTATCAAGTCGTTCTCGACTGTGTCGGTGCGCGGCTTGGGCTGCACCGGCGGTGGTGCCAGCAACCCGCAGCTTGAGAGCACCAGAGCGCTTAGAGCAATAAGCCCTATGAACACAGAAGTTCGAGGGTTAATCTGCAAGTCTACCACCCCTGAATAGGATTGCCAAGCTTCGCCAGACTTCGTCTGGACTGCTCGTCTTCGCCAACCGCAGGTTGGCAAAGACGAAGGTTAAGCGAAGCTTACGGAG
>JAILZC010000263.1 GCA_023512665.1 Candidatus Bipolaricaulota bacterium
GCTCCCCTCTCCCTCAGAGGGGAGAGGGGACGGGGGTGAGGGTGAAGTCTCTCTTTGTCGGCGTGGTCGCGGGGATCTCCCACTACGGAAACTGCGTGGGAGTCCCCACCGTGGGCGGCGACGTCTACTTTGAGGACGCCTACACCGATAACTGTCTGGTGAACGTGATGTGTGTGGGGTTGGCAAAGAAGTCTGAGCTGAAGCGCGCGATCGCTCAGGGGGTGGGGAATAAGATTCTGTTGGTCGGGGCGGCGACAGGGCGCGACGGGATCCACGGGGCGACGTTCGCCTCCGAAGATCTAGTTGGCGAGACCGAAGCCAAGCGCCCCAACGTCCAAGTCGGCGACCCGTTTACAGCGAAATCCCTGATCGAAGCGACCTTAGAAGTCTGTCGTTTCCCGGAACTTATTGGGCTGCAGGACTTGGGGGCTGGGGGGCTTTCCACGGCTCCGGCGGAGATGGCGGCGCGGGGCCAAGTTGGAATCGCCCTCGACATCGAAGAAGTCCCTCTGCGGGATCCCACCATGCCCCCCTATGAGATTCTCTTATCAGAGTCGCAAGAGCGCATGGTGCTCTGCGTCAAGAACGGCAGCGAGCAGAAGTTTTTACAGACTTTCCGGAAGTGGGGCCTCGAAGCCGCCGTGATCGGGGAAGTGATCGCTGAGAAAGTCTACAGAATTCGGCACGAGGGGCGGACGATCGCGGAAGTCCCCATCGAGCTGTTGGTGGGTGGCCAGGCTTCGCCTGGACCGTACACCGTGCCGCCTGCGGCGGCACGACGAACAGTCCAGACGAAGTCTGGCTACAGAATCTCTCTCTTCGGCTCGCGGGTCATGAGGGCGTGGAGCTGATCGAGGGGGCTCGCGCCCTCGTAGAGCACAGCATAGACGGCTTCGGTGATCGGGACTTCGACCCCATGCTGTCTTGCGAGCTTCCGCACGGAAGCCGTCGCATAGACGCCCTCGGCGACCATCGTCATACTCTCTAAGATCTTTTGGAGCGATTCCCCACGCCCCAAGCGATACCCCACACGACGGTTGCGAGAATGCTCACTGGTGCAGGTCGCGACGAGATCGCCTACCCCAGAGAGCCCGAAGAACGTCTCGCGCCGCGCGCCGAGCTTCACCCCCAGCCGCACCATCTCGGCCAACCCGCGAGCGATGAGCGCCGCCTTGGCGTTGTCCCCGTAGCCCAAGCCATCGAGAATCCCCGCCGCGAGCGCGATCACGTTCTTGACTGCCCCGCCGTACTCGACCCCTACGAGATCATCGCTGAGATAGACCCGGAACCGTTCGGACATCAAAGCTCGCTGAATCTTCTCCCCTAGTGCGAGGTCCGTCCCGGCCAAGACGACGCTGGTGGGAAAATCCCGCCCGACTTCTTCGGCGTGGCTTGGGCCAGAGAGCGTGAAGATCTTCTGCGGGCCCAGCTCCTGCTCCAAGACGGCCGACATCGTCAGCAAAGAGTCTCGTTCTAGCCCTTTGGCCAGATTGATCCACGCTTGGGGGTGAGCGTGAGCTCTGAGCTTTCGTGCGATCTCGCGCACAGCAAACGACGGGACGGCTAAGAGCACGACCTCAGCGTCCTTGACAGCATACTGAAGATCAGCTGTGATCATCAGATGATCTCTGGGCAGGGAGACCCCTGGCAGATACTGTCTATTCTCTCTCAGCTCATCGAGCTCCTCGGCGAACGGGGCGCGCCGCGCCCACAAGCGCACGGCATAGCCCTTGCGGGCTAAAAGTCGTGCCAGGGCTGTTCCCCAGCCTCCGGCCCCGAAGACCGCAAAATTCATACGGTGAGCTTAATATATCTTGGGACAAATGACAAGTACGGAGGTTGCTGACGAGGCGGGAAAGTTTGCGTCTCTGAGGGGTAGGGGCTTATAATACAGATCGGAGGCAGTGCCCTATGAAGACAGAAAATCTTAAGGAAGCAGAACTCGTGGACTTGCAACGGCTGGCCTATCTTTTGAAGAGCCTCAGCCCCGCTGAGGCCGAAACCCTCGAACTCTTATTGGATGATGAAGCTCGAAAGACTATCCAAACCTCGCTGAAGGAACTCGATGAGGGGAAAGGTCTTCCTATCGATGAGTGGTAAACGCTACTCGCTGGTCATGGCTCCAGCGGCCCACCGCCGCTTCAGGAAATTTCCCCTACCCTTGCAGGAAAAGATCAAAATAGAAGCGGAAAAACTAACTGACAATCCCTACCGAGGCGAGGAATTAAAAGGCCCCCTCAAGGGGATACACTCCCATAGGTTCTCCTTTCGGCGAACAGAGTTTAGATTTTTGCTCTATGATCTCTGCTCTATCGGGACATAATGGCCCAGCGGCGGGCCGACGTAGCGCGTCGTCGGCCGGAAGAGCCGATTGTCCGCAAGATACTCGATCATGTGAGCCATCCAGCCCGCGATGCGGCTGACGGCGAAGATCGGGGTCAGCAGCGCCGGCTCGATGCCCAAATAATAACAAACTATCCCAGAGTAAAAATCTACGTTGGGGAAGATCCCC
>JAILZC010000264.1 GCA_023512665.1 Candidatus Bipolaricaulota bacterium
CTGCAGGTCAATCTGGGTAATATCCCCGGTGATCACGGCTTTGGACTTGAACCCCAAGCGGGTCAAGAACATCTTCATCTGGGTCGCTGTCGTGTTTTGGGCCTCATCGAGAATGATGAACGAATTGTTGAGGGTGCGCCCGCGCATGAACGCCAGCGGCGCGATCTCGATCCGCCCGTTCTCCATCAAGCGTTTCACTTCTTCGTAGGGGATCATGTCGAAGATCGCGTCGTAGAGTGGACGCAGATATGGGCTGACTTTGGCTTCGATGTCGCCGGGGAGAAAGCCCAGCTCTTCTCCGGCTTCGACGGCGGGACGGGTCAGAATCAATCTATGACAGCGCCCACGCTTGAGATGATCAATCGCAATGGCGACAGCCAGATAGGTCTTTCCTGTGCCGGATGGCCCAATCCCGAAGACGATATCGTTCTCGCGGATCGCTTGGACGTACTTGGCCTGGCCGACGGTCTTGGGGCGGATCTGCTCCCCCCAGTGGGTCGTCTGAATGGGCTCAGCGAGCACACCATCGAGACTCTCTGATTCCTTCACTTGTTGGGCGAGATAGCGCACCTCATCGGGGGTGGGGACGTGGCCGCTCTGGACAACTTCCCGCAGCTTTTGGAAGAGGCTAGAGACGCGCTCGACTTCATCCTCGGGGCCCTCGATGCGCACTATGTCGCCCCGGTGCGTCACGCGCACCGCGAAGGCCTCCTTGATGAGCGCAATGTTTCTGTCGTACTGCCCTAAGACCGCTGTGGCTTCTTCGCTGTTTTTCAGAAGGATTTCCTGATGGGTGTGCGTCTTTCTCTCTACCACTATCTTCCTCCACACTGTATCATACAGACCTTGTGGGCGATTGTCAATACGCCTTGGCGAAGATCGCCTGCTCCCCTGCTTCTCGCCCGCACCGGATGCAGTACCCCGGCTTCCGGGGTTGCTCAAACGGGATACAGCGCGTTGTGGCCTTGGTCTCTTCTTTAATCTTGATTTCGCACTCCTGCGCGCCGCACCAATACGCCCTCACAAACCCGCGACTGCCCTCGCCCTCCATAAATTCTTTGAATTCCTCGTAATCGCCCAGCTCGACTGTGTTCTCGTCTCGGAACCTCTTGGCGCGCTCGAAGAGGTTCTTCTGAATCTCGTCTAAGAGCGTTGGGACCCGCTCGGCCAGTTGATCTTGAGAGACAAAGAGTTTTTCTTTCGTATCGCGGCGCGCCAGCACGACTTGATTCTTCTGAAGATCTTTCGGGCCGATCTCAATTCTCACTGGCACGCCGCGCAGCTCCCATTCGTTGAAGCGCCAGCCGGGGGAGTACTCCTCGCGGGCGTCTATCTCAAGCCGCACGCGCTCCCCCAAGGCCCGCTTGACGCGCTCGACGCCCTCTAAGACTTTCGCTCTCTCATCTTCGTTCCCGGACTTCCAGATGGGCACGACGATCACTTGAATCGGCGCGAGTCTGGGGGGGAGAATCAGCCCTTGATCGTCCCCATGTGTCATGATAATAGCGCCGATCATGCGGGTGCTCATGCCCCAGCTCGTCGTCCAGCAGTACTGCAACTGATTATTCTTGTCGAGATATTGAATCTCAAACGCTTTGGCGAAGTTCTGGCCGAGATTATGCGAAGTGCCCGCCTGTAGGGCGCGCTTGTCGCCCATCATCGCTTCGATCGTATAGCTGCGCAAAGCCCCGGCGAATTTTTCGCTCTCGCTCTTGCGCCCCGCGATGACGGGGATCGCCGCTTCGTTCTGGGCGACATCTACGTAGACGTTGAGCATTCTCAGGGTCTCTTCTTCAGCTTCTTCTTCTGTAGCATGGGCGGTATGGCCCTCTTGCCAGAGAAACTCAAGGGTTCTCAAAAAGAGCCGTGGGCGCAGCTCCCACCGGACAACGTTGGCCCACTGATTGATGAGCACCGGAAGGTCTCTATAAGACTTAATCCATTGTTTGAACATGTGCCCGATGACCGTCTCAGAAGTCGGGCGGACGACGAGGGGTTCGGCTAACTGTTCGCCGCCGCCGTGGGTGACCACGGCCAGCTCCGGGGAGAAACCCTGGATGTGTTCAGCTTCTTTCTGGATGAAGCTCAACGGGATAAAGAGCGGGAAGTAGGCGTTCTTGTGTCCCGTGGCTTTGAAGCGCCGGTCCAGTTCTCTTTGAAGGTTCTCCCACAGGGCGTAGCCATAGGGCCGGATGACCATGCAGCCACGCACGGGGGCATAGTCAGCTAGTTCAGCGCGTTGGACGACCTCGTTATACCATGCCGAAAAATCTTGGCTTCTCGGGGTGATCTTCTCGTTGCTCATCTTCAGTTCCTCACGAACGGCTTCTGGGGATGGACTATCTTAAAGGGAGCAGGCGGGATGTGCAAGCGGCCAAGTGATTGCACCGGAGAAGATTACTGATTCAAAAGCTTAATCAAATCGTCTTTGGTGAGGCCGCATTGCCGCAAAATACCGTTTAGAGTGCCTCTAGCGAGTTCATCATGGAGCGGAACAACAG
>JAILZC010000265.1 GCA_023512665.1 Candidatus Bipolaricaulota bacterium
CGCCGCGTGGCCGCCACATTCCGGCGAGCAGCTCCTCGACCTCGGGCGAGAGCGGGCGCGACCGACCAACCCACCCGCCAGCCGGTCATCGCATAGGTCTTCGACGCCGAGCTGACCGCGATCACGCCCTCGGTGTCGAACTCCACGGCGCTGACGTGCTCACAATCGTAAAGAAATTTCTCATAGCACTCGTCATAGATCACAAAGAGCTTATGGCGCTGAGCGAGCTCGATGATCTCTTGGAGATCTGTTCGGCTCAGCACGGTGCCGGCGGGGTTGTTGGGCGAATTGAGGATGAGGGCTCGCGTGCGCGGCGTGATATGCTCTTTGACAAGCTCCGCGCTGAGCCGGAAGTCTTTGGCTGTTTGGAGAAAGACCGGCTTGGCTCCGACGAGCTTGATCTGCTCTGGGAAGCTCACCCAGTAGGGGATAGGGATGAGCACTTCATCGCCGGGCTCGAAGAGCGCCGCAGCGATGTTGTAGAGCGCTTGCTTGGCCCCGCTGGTGACGAGCACGTGTTCAGCTGTATAGCGCGTTCCGTACTCTCTGTTATATTTTTGGGCGATGGCGTCGCGCAGCTCCCAGATACCGGCTTCAGCTGTGTATTTGGTGAAATTCTGGGCGAGAGCCTCTTCGGCAGCGCGCTTGATGTGCTCTGGGGTAGGGAAATCGGGCTCGCCCGGCCCTAAGTCTATGACGTCAATCCCGCGTCGCTTGAGCTCATCAGCCGCGCGCTTGACGGCCATCGTCGCCGACGGTGTGATCTGCGTTACTCTCTGAGCTACCTTCATGGGATTCCTCTCTGTCTAAGAATTGACCCTTATTGTATGAGAAGAGCTGCCATCGAGCAACCTCTCCGTAACGCCCATGACTGACAATCCCAGATGTCCTGACTATTGTGGATACTTAGGAAGGAGGTCACTATGAAGAAATTTTTCGCTGTGTGTATCGTGCTCGCCATGAGCATGACTGCTGCAGCGCAGACAGTAGACGTGACGGTCTCGCTGAGTTTGCCCATAACCCCCTCGGGGGCGGCGCTCGATCAAATGGTTTGTTCCGTGGGCGTTCAGACCGTGATCGAGGGCTGGCGGATGGGCGCCCAGGCCGACATGACCCTGATGCCCTTCAGCCCAAAACAGGTGCTTCTGACATCCCAGGGTACGCTAGGGGACTTCACCATATACGATCAATCCGTGATAGACTTCGTCAATCCCATTCAAGAGCAAGTGACGGTGAGCACCAAGTACGCCGGGCTCGATTGGAGGCTCACGGTCGCCTATAGCTATACGTTCTTGCCAGAGTTCGCGTTCACGTTTGGGAGCGCCACGCTGGGCGTGTCCACCCAAACCCCAGAAGGCGTGAAGCTCGCCAGCGCCACGACCATGACCCTGCAGGGGTTCTCCAAGCAAGCCTTCACGATGGGCTTCTCTGTGCAGGGGGTCTCGATTGCGCGCACCACCGTGCTGACGATGGCCGGGCTCTCTCAAGAGATCTGGGCGATCTCGTTGAGCGTCCAGGAGTGGGCCATCGCGCGCACGACGGTCTATACGGCCGAAGGCTTTGCCTCCGACACGCTCAGTATCAGCAAGCAGTTTGGTGACTATCTCTTCGTTGGGACGTCAGTGTTTAGTAAAGCCGGCTGGTCCAAGACTCTGACGGTGAGTCAGGCGTTTCGAGGGCTTTCGCTGGGCCGAGCGCCGTAGGTCTTGAGGTGTGTGTCGTCAGGCCCGGTGGGGAGCTCCTGCCGGGCCTGCTCTCTCCTTACACAAGTTCTCCACAATTGAGGTATAATCTCTGCACAATGCGCCTCCATCAGCCGGTGATGGTCGCCGAAGTCTTAGAGGCGTTGGCTCTTAAGCCCGACGGAATCTATCTCGACGGCACGGTCGGCAGTGGCGGCCACGCCGCAGAGATCGCCGCGCGCTTACAGACGGGCCAGCTCATCGGGCTCGACTGCGACCCCTCTGCCCTTGAGGTCGCGCGGGCTCGGCTTGAGCAGTTTGGGGAGCGCGTCACGCTCGTCCACGCCAACTTCGCCCAGCTTGATAGCGTCTTAGACGAGCTTGGGATCGCTCACGTCAACGGGATTCTCTTGGATTTAGGGGTCTCGCTCACGCAGCTCGATACTCCCGAGCGCGGGCTGAGCTTCCGACTCGAAGGACCGTTAGATATGCGCCTCGACCCCTCTCAGGAGCTGACTGCTGCTGATCTCGTCAACACCCTCGACGAGCGCGAGCTGACGAAAATTTTCCGTGACTATGGGGAAGAACGCTGGGCAGCACGCATCGCGAGCAATATCGTGCGCGAGCGCCGCCAACACCCCATCGAGACGACGACCGATCTTGTGCGAGTCGTCGAGCGGAGCATCCCTGCGGCTGTGCGCCGAAAATCTCGAATCCATCCAGCGACGCGCATATTTCAAGCCTTGCGCATCGCCGTCAACGATGAGCTCGAGAATCTCCAAAGAGCTCTCATGGTGGGGTTTGAGC
>JAILZC010000027.1 GCA_023512665.1 Candidatus Bipolaricaulota bacterium
GGATCCTAAGTCCTGCGCGTCTGCCAGTTCCGCCACCCCCGCCCAGACTTCGTCTGGACTGTACATCTTGCCGCCGAAGGCGGCAAGACGAACGGTCCAGGCGAAGCCTGGTTCGCCTTCGCCAGCCTGCGGCTGGCGAAGATGAAGCCCACGCGCAGCGTGCGAAGCTTGCGCGCCCGGAGGGACTTGAACCCCCAACCCGCGGCTCCGAAGGCCGCTGCTCTTCCAATTGAGCTACGGGCGCGAGCTGCACTCGACGCTACCTAGTTTAGCCCACCCGCCTTGCATCGTCAACCCGTGACCAATATCATACTGAGAAATGCTCGGCGTCATAGAAAGATCAGGGATAGATCGTGTAGAGTGAATCGCGAGCTATGATGCGACCTTGGCTCTGGCTGAAGATCGCCGTCTTCATCGCCCTTGGCGTATCCCTAGGGGTCGGAATCTTTACGTTCATCTACGCCCGGGGCGGCTCTTATCTGTCCGATGACCCTCGAGCGTGTGTCAATTGCCATATCATGAACGACGTCTATAACAGCTGGTCACGCTCCAGCCACCACGCCGTAGCCACATGTAATGCCTGTCATGTCCCCCACGATTTTGCAGAAAAGTGGCTGGCCAAAGCGCGCAACGGCTTCAAACACGCCGTTGCGTTTACGCTGCAAAATTTCCCCGAGCCGATCCGAATCACCGAAGCGAATCGGCACCTGCTCCAGCAAAACTGCTTGGAGTGCCATAGCGTCATCGTCAGCGAGATCGTCCAGCATGGGAATTTCGAGAGATACTGTTTTGAGTGCCATCGAGGAGTCGGTCATGGGCCGTAACGACGTGCAAAGGAGGTCTCAATGAAGCGCATCGCGCTGTGGAGTCTACTGTTTATCGTTATCGTTGGCGTCACGGCGGGGATAACGGCGCTCTTGGTCAATATTATGGAGCGCAAGCGTGAAGCTGAAGAAGTCGCGCTCAAGCTCGTGGAGATCGCCAAGAACGAGCCCGACCCAGCCCTATGGGGCCAGAACTGGCCGCGCCAATACGCAGGGTATCTGAGAACTCGTGAGTCCAATGAGCGCACCAAGTATGGCGGCTCCGTGCCCTATCAGAGAGTCGAAGAGAACCCGCGCCTCAAAAGGCTTTTTGCCGGAAATCCCTTCTCCAAAGATTACAAAGAAGATCGTGGGCACGCCTGGTCGCTGGTGGACGTGAAAGAGACGCTCCGCGAGCCCAAAGCCGGTACATGTATGACCTGCAAGAGCGGCAACGTTCCGGGATTTCTCGAAGAAGCGGGGAATCCCGCGCAGTTCTATGCGACGCCCTTTGCCGAGTGGGCCGCGAAAGCCCAGCACGGCATCTCCTGTGTGGACTGCCACGACGCCAAGACCATGAATTTGCGCATCTCGCGCCCGGCTCTCTTAGAAGCCTTGCAGCGCCGGGGCGTAGATATCTCCAAAGCCACCCGCCAAGAGATGCGGACGTATGTGTGTGCCCAGTGTCACGTTGAGTACTACTTCCGAGGCGAGGGGAAATATTTGGTCTTTCCGTGGGACAAGGGCTTGACTGTTGATGATATTGAGCGATTTTACGACGAGTACGGGTTCAAAGATTTCACGCACGCCGAGAGCGGCGCGCCGCTGCTGAAGATGCAGCACCCCGAATTCGAGCTTTTTACTACGGGGATTCACTACCAAGCGGGGGTCTCCTGCGCGGATTGCCATATGCCCTATAAGCGCGAGGGGGCTATCAAGATCAGCGATCACTGGGTGCGCAGCCCCCTGCTCAACATAGCCGGCTCGTGCATGACCTGCCATCGGGCTTCCGAGCAAGAATTGCGCGAGCGCGTCGAGCGCATCCAAGAGAGAACGTACAATCTCATGGTGCGTGCTGAAGAGGCGATCATCGCAGCCATTGACGCGATCAAGGCCGCCAAAGAAGCTGGGGCTTCCGATGAGATGCTCGAGGAGGCCCGGCTCTTGCACAGAAAAGCTCAGGTGCGCTGGGACTTCATCTCGGCGGAGAACAGCATGGGCTTTCACAGCCCGCAAGAGGCCGCGCGCATTCTGGGGGAAGCGATAGACTACGCCCGCCAAGCGGAGCTTTCTGCATTGCGGGCCAAGCTCGCGCTTAGCCCAGCGCAGTAGCGCCAGACTATATCTTCTAGCTTACTCTCTTGAGCCCCTTGCCTCTATCACCTGGGGGATGCGAGGGGGGACAAACTCCAAGTGAACCTCCCCCTTCCCTCCGACGACTCACGAGTGCTATAATCCCACGGGGAGTGCGCAGATGCATGATGAGATTGCGTGGGTTCGTCAGGTTGCCCAGGGCGATGAGAGGGCTTTTGAAAGACTCTTTCGTTGCTACGCCCCACGAATACTTCGATTTGCCATGAGCTATCTCAACGATCCAGCGCACGCCGAGGAAGTCGTGCAAGAGACGATGATCGCCGTGTGGAAGAGCGCGAAAGAGTACAAAGAGCAGAGCCAAGTCTCGACGTGGATCTTGGGGATCGCGCGCAACAAAGCATTAGATTGCGCGCGGGCCCGCCAGCGCGAGCCAGAGTTTTTGCGAGAAAAGCTCGACCGGCGGGCGTCGGCGCGCGCGACACCGGAGCAGATCGCCCAACGCGATTCACAAGCTGAGCGCGTGCGATCGGCGCTTGAGAAGCTGTCTCCAGAACACCGCGAAGTGATGATGCTCGCGTTCTATAACGAGCTGTCGTACTCAGAGATCGCGCAGATTCTGAACTGTCCGGAGGGCACGGTGAAGAGCCGTGTCTACTACGCCAAAGAGCAGCTCAAGAAGCTCTTGAGCGAGGGCGGTGAAATGCTATGAGACTTCGCTGTTCGCAGGAGCTGCGCGAACTTCTGCCCTGGTACGCGAATAACACACTCACAGAGGAAGAGCGCGCAAAAGTCGAGGCGCATCTGGCTCGGTGTGAGCGATGTCAGCAGGAGCTGCGCGAGCTTCGCCAGATCAAAGAGCTTGTTGTTCTGAGCGTCAAGAGCGTTCCAGAGCCATCAGAAGAACTCTTCTCTCGGACGGTTGAACGAACTCGCTCTCAAGGACGACATACGATAGCTCAGCTCAGTTGGCAGATCTTCGCGCTGGGGTTTTCGCTGGGCGTGCTCTATGAGCGCGGCAGAGTGAGACTTGAGCCGGAGATCGAGGCCTTCGGCTGGGAACTGAAGCGCAGAAAGGGGTGAACATGATGGCCAAAGAAGAGTGGGGCCCGGAAGAAGTAGCCCAACTGCTCGACAAGATCGCGGATAAGATCCCGGCGCTCCTCAAGGGGCTGCGGGATATCGTCTACTCCGCAGAGGCCGGGGAGCAGTTCGGCAAGGCCGTGGGAGCATTTTACAGCGAGCTGATCAAGCAGGGCATCCCCCAAGAGCAAGCGATGGAGATGGCCAAGAATTATATGATTAGTCTGCGAGATTTGGCCAAACCGAGCTTGAAGCTGGGGGAGAAAGAGATCGAGAAGGAGCTGAAGAAGGAGTCCTAAGCGATGCGGGCGTGGCGCTGGGCCAGAACGGTGCTGTTGGCTCTGTGGGTGGCAGAGGGCTTGCTCTTGAAGCTGGGCTGGCTGGCGCTCACGCTAGGGTGGAGCAAGTATTGGGCAGTGCGGCGCTACGAGCGCGCACTGAGACGCGCGGGGGTGCCCAGCTCGGTCGTGCGCGAACTGGTCGCAGCGTACAACGTATCGCTAGGTGACTTAGTGCGGACGGGGTGGCACCGGGCGCCAAGACGCCGAAAGTAGCTACTATTGATGATTTACGTCTCAACCCTTGCGATCACCAAAGTTTGTTTTAGCAGAGGCAGTAGGCTATAATTTTTATATATGAGCGTCACTAGCGCCGTGCGCACCTACACCTTCAAAGTGGTGATTGAAGAAGATGCGTTTGCTGATGGCACGCCGGCATATCATGCCTTTTGTCCGGCCTTGCCGGGGTGCCAGACCTGGGGCTATACCCGCGAGGAAGCCCTCCGTAACCTCCATGAGGCCGTTGAGTTGTACTTGGAATCCTTACGAGCCCATAACGAGCCTATCCCCACAGAGCTTGTCTTTGAAGGGCCTCTGGTGAGCGTAGTCTTGCCCAAATGAGCGAGGTGCCCTACCACAAGCTGCGCGGCATAACAGCCCGCAAGATCATCCGCGCCTTAGAGAGAGACGGGTTTTTCTACGATCGCCAGCGTGGGAGCCATCAAATCTACGTCCATCCTGACGGGCGTCGAGTTGTCATTCCAATCCATCATAAAGGCCAAACTTTTCCTGTAAAGACCCTCAAGGCCATCATCGCCGCTGCCGGTTGGACCGTGAACGATTTGCAACGTCTTAAAATCATTCCCAAGTGAGGGCTTTATATGATCAGTCTGAAAGAATCGCTGGGCGACCTGGTACGAATGGGGTGGCGTCGAGGCGCCAAGACGCCAAAAGTAGCTACTATTGCTGACTTACGTCTCAACTCTTGACAAGCGTAACAGTGTTATGTTACAATGACGTCATCAAAGCCAAAGGAGGCGAGCTATGCTCAATCTCTTCGACGAGCTGTATATCGGGATGGCAGCGAGGGAGAGACAAGATCGCTTGGAGCGTGAAGCTGCAAGAGAAAGACTGCTCGCTGAGGCCCAAGCTCAGCGCCACAAGCCACAGAACGGGCGAGCTTTTGCGCAATTTCTCGCTCTGGCGCTCAAAACCTTCGGCATCAACGGCCAGATGAACTGGAAGCTCTAAAATTTTTTGGCTTGTCAAACAAAACAGTGTTATGTTATAATGGGCACGCGAGGCCGCAAGCCTCAGGAGCGTCGGTCATGGCTGAAGAGGAGCTGATCAGTAAGAAGGAAGTCTTAGAGCTGACGGGGATTTCCTATGGGCAGTTCTATCGCTGGAAGCGCGAGGGGCTTATTCCCGAATCGTGGTTCATTCGCAAGTCCACGTTTACGGGGCAAGAGACCTTCCTGCCCAAGCAGAAGATCTTAGAGCGCATCGAGAAGATCAAAGCCCTCAAAGACACAAAGTCTCTGGAGGAGATCGCGCAGTTGCTCTCCCCAGAACTCAAAGAGAGACGGTTTTTGCGCGACGAAGTGCTGGGGTTGGGCTGGCTCAGCCGCGAAGTCGTGGAGTACTACGAGACGATCCGCAAAGAGTCGGGGCCATTCAGCTTTCGTGAACTGATCTTTCTCGCCGTGATCGAGAGGCTCCGAAGACTCGAGCTCGACCCCGAAGAGCTGAATCTCGTCATTTCGACGCTGCTGACGAGCGACTTTGCCAAGCTCCAAGCGCGGGAGTTCAACTGGGTCTTGGCGGTGGCGCGTAAGGAGCTGCCGGGGAGCTTCGCGCTCACAGGGCGCAAGCCCCATCTGAGCTTCTGCGTGCTCTTCTCGCAAGAGTGTCTCTTCGACCCACAGACGCAGATCATCGCGAGGCTGGAGTTGAACAAGGTCTTAGAAGATGTCAAACTGAAATTGGGAGCGTTGTGACCTAACCACCCTTACCCCCTCCCCTCTCCCCTCAGAGGGAGAGGGGAGAGAGGGGTGAGGGGTGCAGCCCAAAGGAGGCATCTGTGAAGATCAAAATCGGCGACTGGAAAGTAAGCGGCTGGCTGGGGTGGCTCCTCGCGATCCCCGTGCTTTTTTTAGCGGGCTTGGTGCTCATCCCCATTCTGTTGGGGATTGGAGCGTTTGTCGTGGGAATCTTGCTCTTTGTGGGCGTGATCGTTTTGGGAGCAGTCGGCTTGGCACTTCTGCCCATCTTGGGGATTCCGTTGCTGATCTTGGCCCCGCTGCTCCTGCCGTTGGTGATCGTCGGGTTGATCGTGGGCGTGTTGGCGGGCTCACCGATCTTGATCTTTCTCTTTACGGCAGCATTGGTCTATCTGGTCTATCGGTGGTGGCAGGCGCGACGTTAGGAGGCTTACCCTCACCCCCGTCCCCTCTCCCCTTGGAGGGAGAGGGGAGCACAGGGGTGAGGGGACTGAGGAGGAGGCTATGTCAGAGCAGAAGCGCACAAATGTCCATCTGACGGGTGCAGGGCGCATCAGCGGCGGAGTCTACGACACGGTGATCGTCGCCGGATCGGGACGGATCGAGGGCGACGTTGACGCCAATCTCATCAAGACCGCGGGGTCGTGTCGCATTGACGGAGACGTCAAGACCAAAGAGCTGAAGACGGCAGGCTCGTGTCGTGTCTCCGGGGATGTGCAAGCTGAGCGAATGAGGACGGCCGGCTCATGTGTCATCGAGGGGGATGTACAAGCTGATGAGATCAAGATCGCTGGGACGCAGACGGTCGAAGGCTCCCTAAGAGCCAAAGAGATCACGAGTGCGGGGTCACTGAAAGTAAGCGAGGACGTCGAAGCCGAGAAATTTCTATCGCGCGGGGGCTTTGAGATCGGTGGGCTGCTCTCAGCCGAAGAGATCAAGATCGAGCTGGGCGGCGGAAAAGTCTCAGAGATTGGTGGGACGCGCATCGAAGTTCGTCAGCGCGGGCGGTCCTTCTGGGGCTGGCGACGCCAGCCGCGCGTGCACGTACAGATCAGACGCAATCTGGAAGATCTCGGCGAGACGCTCGAGAGCGTCTTTGAGGACTTAGGGCGCATCGGTGAAGAAGTTGGGCGCGCCGTGGGCGAAGGCTTGGGCCATGCGTTCGGCTGGTCCCACAGCTGGGGCTATCTAGAAGCGGACACGATCGAGGGCGACGAGATCTTTTTAGAAAACACCAAAGCCCGCGTCGTTCGGGGCAAAAAGGTCCAGATCGGCGAGGGCTGCGAGATCGAGTCCATTGAGTACTCAGAGAGCATCGAAATTGCGCCGGGAGCGCACGTGAAGGAGCAGAAGAAAATATGACGACCAAGCGCGGCAATCTCTCGATTGCAGGGGCAGGCAAAGCTACCGGCGGCGTCTACGAGCGCGTCACGATCTCTGGAGCTGGCCGGGTCGAGGGCGACGTCGAGGCTGAGTCTGTCGAGATCGCTGGCGCAGGGAAGATCGTTGGCAAAGTCAAAGCTAATAGAGTCGGACTCGCTGGGGCGTGCAAGATCGTCGGAGCTGTGACGGCTCAAGAGCTTGACGCCGCAGGGGCGTGGAAGGTCGGCGGTGACGTACAGAGCAATCTATTTAAAGCTGCTGGGGCAGGGAGCGTCGGGGGAAGCGTCCAGGCACAAGAGTTTTCCAACGCGGGCACGATCAAGATCGCGAAGAATCTGTGGGCGCAGCGCGCCAAGTTCAGCGGGGTCTTCGCCGCCGGAGGAGATGTCGAGGCGTCGGAGTTGCGCGGCCGCGGAGCGTTTCGCATCGAAGGGCTCTTGGCTGCCGATCGGCTAGAACTTGAGCTGAGTGAGCGCTCGTGGGCGCGGGAGATCGGCGGGGAGCGCATCACCGTGCGCAAGAGAGAGTCGTTTTGGGGCTGGCTGGCGCGCTGGTGGGGACGCCAGATCGAGCTGACTACAGAATTGATCGAGGCCGACGAGATCTCCCTCGAAGCGACAGTCGCAAAGATCGTGCGCGGCAAGCGCGTGACCATTGGGCCGGAGTGCCGCATTGACCGAATCGAATACGCAGAGTCTTTGCAGATAGACCCCAAGAGCGTGGTGAAGGAGCAAGTGCGGGTCTAAATGAAGATCGCTCAGGTGCGCCCCACAGGGATGCTGGGGTTTAGCATCGTCTGGTTCGGGCAGCTCATCTCGCTGACGGGCTCAGGGATGACCGTCTTCGCCCTGACGCTGTGGGCCTGGCAGGCCGCTGGCTCGGCGACTGCGTTGGCCCTGATAAGCTTCTTCTTCATGGGACCAACGGTGCTCATGAGCCCCATCGCCGGAGCGTTGGTAGACCGCTGGAGCCGCAAGCTCGTGATGATATTAACAGACGCCGTCAGCGGATCAGCGACCCTCGCGATCTTGCTGCTCTATCTCTCTGGGACGCTACAGATCTGGCATCTCTATCTAGCCGCCGCGGTCGTCGGGGCTTTTCAGGCGTTCCAGTGGCCCGCGTACTCGGCAACGATCAGCGTGATGGTGGAGAAGAAGCACTACGGTCGTGCCAACGGCATGATGTCCCTGGCTGAAGCTGCGTCGGCCATCGTTGCGCCACTCTTGGCCGGAATATTGATCGGAGTGATCGGCATTGCCGGGGTGATGACGATTGATCTCATCACTTTTCTCTTCGCCATCGGGACGCTCGTGCTGGTGCATATCCCGCAACCCCCGAAGATCACTCCCCCGTCCCTAGGGGACGGTTCGCTGCTGCAAGAGGCGCTCTACGGATTTCGCTATATTCTACAGCGCCCCAGTCTGTTGGGGCTG
>JAILZC010000266.1 GCA_023512665.1 Candidatus Bipolaricaulota bacterium
GCTTTTGCATTTCGGGCTCCAGCTTGTTGATCTCATCAACGAGCGGCTGGAGCTTGCGGAGTCGCTGTTCGTTGGTCTCGCCGAAGATCCAATCTACGGCGCGCTTGAGAAACTCCATCTCTGTAACACCCTCTCTGTGAACTCTATTCTAAGCGAGATAGGCCCTGGGAGCAAGCCTTCTCAGACCTAACCCCTCGGTGTCGGGGAGGGGCAGGGGAGGGGGAAGTGTCTCAGCGCAGCTGCGCGATCAGCTCTCTGAGCTGCGCCTCCATCTGGGCGAGTGCCGCGGCGCGAGCCCGGAGCTGAGTGAGCTCATCAGGATCGGCCAGCCGCCGACTGCGCTGAATCTGATCCAAGCGCCTTTGAATATTCTCTTTGAGTTTGGCGATCACGTGGAGGCCGCGCTCGAATTCTGTGCGCGCAATCTCGTGTTCGCCGCGCTCGCGGTGCAGCGCCCCACGGACAAGATACCCTCGAGGGTAGTCGGGATGCTCTTGCAAAAATTTCCCAAGCTCGGCCCAGACTAACGTGCGATCCCCTTGCAAGAGGGGCACGAGCACCCGTTGCATAAACTCAGCTTCCAAGCGCATCGTGGGCTCCGGGTCGAGCCGCAACAGCGTCTTGAGATGCTCTTGTGCGCGCTGGGCTTCTCCCAAGCGCAGGGCAAGATCAGCCAACTGAATGTACGCGTTCTCCGTGGGATAAGTCTTCAAAGATCGCTCAAAGTAGTCGCGGGCACGCTGGAGCTCACCCCGCTCAGCGTAGACAACTCCAAGATAATAGAGAGCCTTTCCCGGCGCGATCCCCAAAGCGACGCTGCGCTCCAACGCGATGCGTGCCGTCTCATAGCGCACGCTGTTCATCTCGGCTTCTCCTTCGGCGAGGGCGATGTCGGCTTGCCAGTCGCGATAGGCGAAGAATGAGACGACGAGCGCAAGGGCGAGCGTCGTCGCGCCGACGGCGAGCTTAGCCGATGACCGCAGCGTCACCGTCGGCGCGGGGCCAAGCAGCGGGCGCGCGTACAGTAAACTAATAAAAAGCACAAGATTGAGCTCTGATGCCGGTAGGTGCAATGGGAAACTCACGAGCGCGTCTGTCAAAAAAGCGACGATCCCCGCCGAGAGGGCTATGACCCATACGCGAGACTCAGGGCTGGCTGATGAGCGCACGAAGCTGTGCGCGCTTCTTATTAGAGTTCCCGCAAAAAATCCGACAGCTAAGAGCCCGATCAGCCCTAGTTCTGCAATGAGCTGCACGTAATCGTTATGCGCTTGGATCGCGCGGGGCAGATAGAAATTATACTGTCCCCCCAGCGGGGTCTCTTTAAAGCGCGCTTTATACTCTAAGAACTCGACTTTGTAATCTCCCACGCCCACCCCGACAAACGGGTGCGCCTTGAGCATCTCATAGGCGATCCACCAGTTCCAACTGCGCGCGATCCCGGAGTTCTCCTCCCAGAGGCGCTGAAAGAACTGAACGACCCGTTCGATGGGCGACGACTCTGAAGTCGCGGCACGACCTAAGAGCGCATTGAGCGGCCCCGGGGGTGATTGCAGCCAGACCGTCAGGGCCAAGAGAATCACTACTGCTAGGACCCAGCGGCGCTGGCTCGCTATCGCCGAGCTGAGCCGAAAGATCAGCATCCCGCTGAAGAAGAAGATCACAGCGAAGAGCGCCGCAAGATATGCTCCGACGGAGTTTGCTGCCACGAGCGCCGCGGTCATAGAAATGAGAAGCCCCAAAAGTCCCAGTCGGGCCCAGCGATTCTGCACCATCACCGAGAGCGCGATCCCCGGCACAAGGAGGTGCGCGAGAAACCCCGCAAGATAATTGGGGTTCCCAAACGTCGAGATCATTGCTGAGCTGCCCCCTAAAAACCCCGGCGGCCCCGGCAGCCTCCCATAGTATTGCAAGAGCCCATAGACTGAGGCAATGCTCGCTGACAGCAAGAGCGCGCTCAGCAAAATCTTTATGTCGCGCTCGCTCTCGATCGTATTGACGATGAGCAAACCCAGCAGCCCAAAATAGATGAGCCCCACGAAGCTTATAAGACTAAGCGCGAGATTCTCAGCATTGATCAGCGAGAGCGCCGCCGCGCCAACCACCCCCAGCGCCGGCCAGGCCAGCCGCGTCACATTGATCTGTACTTGGGAGCGAAAGAACAGCTCGACTGCCCAGAGGACTATCAAGAGCGAAATACCCCAATAGAGCAGCGTGCTCTTGGTGTAGCCGTACTCGGTGTTGGGCAGATAGATCACGATAGGGATGGCGAAGACGAGCGTCACTAAAAGCCAGAAGCGTAGTCTAGGAAGCGACACCGATCGCACGCGCGCCGCAGCGCGCTTCAGGAGCGCGCGTGCGGCCTCTCCCCCAGACCTACCCCCCCAGCCCCATTCCCTAACCTCTCCCCTAGCCCCTCCCCTAAAGAGGGAGGGGAGCCCCTTCCCTTTAGGGAAGGGGTTGGGGTTAGGTC
>JAILZC010000267.1 GCA_023512665.1 Candidatus Bipolaricaulota bacterium
GGTATATGTACTGCACGAGCGTCCCGTCCATGTCGAAGATCACAGCTTTGATTGTCATAGACGTTAGTGTACTACATCCTTGATCGGACATGCCAGCCCTGCTACAATGCTTTTTCAGATTCTTCTGCAAGAAAGGAGCTTCTATGTCTCTGTCGCTCAAAGATTTGCCCGGTGAGTTCCCGCGACGGTTCGTGCCCGCTACCGTTGATCTTGGCAATTGGGATCAGATCCACCCCCTGCTCGATGATCTCGAACGCCGCTCGATCAGGACGGCTCCTGAACTTGAACAATGGCTGCTCGACTCCTCAGAGTTGGGCGCAGCGATCGGCGAAGAAGCCGCCGTCCGAAGAATTCGCATGACGTGCGATACCGAGAACGAAGAGTATCGCAAGGCGTTCTTTCACTTCGTCGAGAACATCCAGCCCAAGCTGAGAGAGTACGGCCATCGGCTCAACGTCAAGTACGTCAAGAGCCCGGCACGCGAGAGCTTGCCCCATCAGCGCTACTTTGTCTATGACCGCAGCACCGTCAACCAAGTCGAGATCTTCCGCGAAGAGAATATTCCGCTCATCACAGAGACGATCAAGCTCGCGCAGAAGTATCAAGTGATCTCTGGGGCGCAGACGGTGCACTTTGACGGCCGCGAGCAGACCCTCCAACAGATGGCCAAGTACTTAGAAGAGCCCGATCGCTCGACACGCCAGAGCGCCTTTGAGAAGAGCGAAGAGCGCCGCCTCCAAGATCGCCAGACCCTCAACGAGCTCTACGATCAGCTGATCGCGCTGCGCCAGAAGATCGCCCAAACTGCGGGATTTGCGAACTATCGTGACTACGTCTTCAAAGCGTTTGAGCGATTCGACTACACGCCTCAAGAGTGTTTTCGCTATCACGAAGCCGTCGAGAAATATATCGTGCCGCTGATGCGCGAGCTTCAGAAGAAGCGTCAGCGCGAGCTGGGGCTCACTGAATTGCGCCCGTGGGATCTTGCAGTAGACCCGCAGGGGCGGCCGCCGCTGCGCCCCTTCCAGAACGTTCAAGGGCTCATCGCCGGGTGTCAAGAGATCTTCTCTAAACTCGACAGCGAGCTAGGCTCGCAGTTTCGGCGCATGGCCGAGCTCAATCTTTTTGATCTCGAGAGCCGCAAGGGCAAGGCCCCCGGCGGCTACCAAGCGACGCTCACCGAGCGCCGGCTGCCGTTTATCTTCATGAACGCTGTGGGGCGCAACGCCGATCTGCGCACGATGCTCCACGAGTCCGGCCATGCGTTCCACACCATGGCCACGCGCACAGAATCGCTCTTGAGCTATCGCCATGCGCCCACGGAGTTCTCCGAAGTCGCCTCGATGGGCATGGAGCTACTCTCGAAACCCTATCTGACGGTCTTTTACTCTCCTGAGGAAGCGGAGCGCTCGGCGCGCGAGCACTTAGAAGGGATCGTCGCTTTACTGCCGTGGGTAGCAACGATTGACGCATTCCAGCATTGGGTCTACACGCATCCGGGGCACAGCGTTGCTGAGCGCGAGGCCTATTGGCTGGAGCTGCGTCGGCGCTTCGGCGGGATTGAGAGTTGGGCCGGCTACGAAGAAGCTCAGAGAAACTTTTGGCAGCGCCAGCTCCATCTCTATCTGCATCCGTTCTATTATATTGAGTACGGGATCGCGCAGTTGGGGGCGCTGCAGCTCTATGCGCGCGCCAAGAGAGACCCTCAAGAAGCCCTTGCAGCCTACAAGCGGGCGTTGGGGCTTGGGGGTTCGCGCCCGTTGCCGGAGCTCTTCGCGGCGGCGGGGCTGACGTTCGACTTCGGCGAGAAGACCGTCAGTCACGCGGCGGAGCTGTTGCGATCCGAGCTACAAATATAGCTTCCTAGCCAATTCTACACATCCCCCGGCGCAGGGGACCAAGGGGGTCTTGACTAGGTGGAGGGTAGTTATGCTACAATCTAGCTACGCTGAGCCCTGAGAGAAGGAGGCAGGGCGAGGTCTACAGAGGGGTAAGTTCGGTGAGCCTCTCTGAGCAGAAGCCCACCTAGCTTGCTCCCCCTGCAGGCCCTTGGGCTTAGTTATGCTGCTTCGAGGTTAGCGCACCAAAAGAGGGATCTAAATGATAAGAAGAATTTACAGGCCTTTTCTGTTAAGCTTATTTGTAGCTGGTATAGTTTCAACTCTTTGGTTTATAGTTCAAGCTCAAAATTTCCCCAGCACAATAAGGGTGCTAAGAACTACTTATCCAGGAGCATGCAGTCGATATGAAGGGGAGATCGAAGAAGTGGACTTTAAAGACTATGTAAAGAACGTGCTGCCCAATGAATGGATAGCAACCTGCGAGTATAGAGGCATTAAAGGCAGGAGCTATGGCGGTCAAGACTTACGCGTGGTATCGAGTCTTGAATCCTAAATATAGGGGGAGAGGATTTGATGTTAGGGATGATGCGTGCGATCAAGTTTATAAACCTAACAGCGCAGTGGAGGCAA
>JAILZC010000268.1 GCA_023512665.1 Candidatus Bipolaricaulota bacterium
GAGACCCCCTGACTTGCTGACACTCTCTCTTTCGACGACAATACCCCCAGCTCTCTCTCAAAGCGAGGTGCCCTATGCCGAGAATCGCTCAATATAACTTCAAGAAGATCGAAAAGCGCTGGAAGGACTTCTGGGATCAACGGGGATTCTTTAAAGTAGACACATCTACCCCCGGCAAGAAGTTCTACTATCTCAATATGTTCCCGTACCCGTCAGGGGTGCTGCACGTCGGCCACGGGAGAAACTATATCCCCGGCGACGCCATCGCCCGCTTCTTAAAGATGCGCGGCTATACCGTCCTCAACCCTATGGGGTTTGACGCGTTCGGGTTGCCCGCCGAGAACGCGGCCATCGAAGACAAGACCCACCCCCGCCAGTGGACTATCGCCAACATTGAGGCGATGAAGAGACAATTCCGCGAGTGGGGCATCGTCTACGACTGGGATCGCGAGATCCGCACCTGCGAGCCCGAATACTATAAATGGAACCAATGGCTCTTCTTGCAGTTTTATAAGAAGGGGCTGGCCTACCGCGCCGACGCCCTCGCCAACTGGTGCCCCGGCTGCGAGACGGTTATCGCCAACGAGCAAGTCGTGGACGGTCGCTGTTGGCGCTGCGACTCCGTCGTGGAGAAGAGAAAGCTCACCCAATGGTTCTTCAAGATCACGGAGTACGCCGAAGAGCTGTTGCGCGACATCGAGCAGTTAGTTCACTGGCCGGAGCGCGTTCGTCTCATGCAGAGGAACTGGATCGGGCGCAGTGAGGGCGTCGAGATTGATTTTGCCCTTGCCCCTCACCCCTCTCTCCCCTCTCCCTCTCAGGGGAGAGGGGATGGGGGTGAGGGTGGAGAAGAGCTGGGGAAAGAGCTCTACAGCACTAAATTTCATCCTGCGCGAGGTGCTTCTCGATGCGACCAGCACACACGACACATCTGCACTTTCTCGGAATCGGTGGCGACGGCATGAGTGGGTTGGCCAAAGTCTATTCTGAGCTGGGGTTTCGGATCACCGGCTGCAATCTCGAAGAGAACCGGCGCACCCAGCAGCTGCGCGAGCTGGGCGTCCCCGTGACCATCGGGCACTCTTTAACCCATCTCCAGAGGGCCACGCACGTCATCGTCTCCTCGGCCATCCCCCCAGATAACATAGAGCTGCTCGAAGCCCAGCGGTTGGGCCTGCCGATCCTCCACCGTCTCGAATTGCTCAAGGACTTAACAACGAAACGCTTTACGATTGGGGTCGCTGGCACCCACGGCAAGACCACCACAACCGCAATGATCGCCACGCTGCTCGAGCGCGCCTGGCTCGACCCAACGTTTGTCATCGGCGCGACGAGCCCGACCTTGGGCACCCACGCCCGCTTAGGGATGGGGAAATTCCTCGTCGCTGAAGTCTGCGAGAGCGACGGACACTTCTTAAAGATTCAGCCGCAGATCGCCGTGATCACGAACATCGGGCGGGATCATCTGAACTTCTACGGCAGCGAGCGTGCCCTCCTGGCGAGCTTTGCCCAATTTGCCAGTCAGAGCGACCTGTGCATCGCCTGTGCCGACGACCCCGGAGCACGCCGCGCCGTCATCGAACAGTTCCCTACTACCTTGACATACAGCATCGAGCGTCCCGCCGATCTCGTCGCCCATGACATCTCTTTTCACCAATTCCACACGGTCTTTGAAGTCTCGTGGCGCGGGCGGCGCGTCGGCCACGTCGAACTCCTCCACGCCCCAGGAATTCACAATGTCTATAACGCCTTGGCGGCACTCTTGGTAGGCCGTCAGCTCGGCCTGTCGTTTGCTGACATGGCCGCATATTTGAGAGATTTCCAGCTTCCAGAGAGACGCTTCCAAGTCCTCGTCAACAATGGGATCACCGTCGTAGACGACTACGCGCATCTCCCCGAACAGATTCAACGCAATCTCCAAGCGATCCGCCAGAGCTGGCACCCCGCGCGCATCGTCGCGCTCTTCCAGCCCCATCGCTTCACGCGCACGTACTATCTGGGGCGGGAGTTCAGCACGTCGTTCGATCTGGCAGATATGGTCGTGCTCACGGATATCTACCCGGCGTTTGAGCGCCCCATCCCTGGCGTGGACGTCGGGCTGATCTTCGATGCCCTGCGCCGGCGGCATAGCTCTGTGGCGTATCTGCCGCGCGGGGAGGATTTCGCGCATAAACTGAAAGAATTCTTGCGCCCCGGCGATTTCGTCATCGGCTTTGGGGCCGGGGACTTAGGAACAGAGCTGCAGCGGTTCGCCCAAGCGTGGAACCAGAAATATCACAGAGACTCTTATGGCACTTAAAGTATGCGAAGGGCTTCGTCTCCGGGGGGCCGTGAAACGCAACGAGCCCCTGGCGCGGCATACATCGCTGCGGATCGGCGGCCCGGCAGAATATTTTGTCATCCCTGCTTCTCTCGAAGACATCGGGGAGACCCTGGAGTTTGCTCAAGAGAGGGGCCTGCCGTGGAT
>JAILZC010000269.1 GCA_023512665.1 Candidatus Bipolaricaulota bacterium
CACTACTCTGCTCGACAGTAATAAATAGTAATCTCGTGAAGGGCGGGTATTCTAACAGCTCTCGCAGCTCGATCTCGTGCTCATAGAACTTATGATAGTCTTGCGCTGCGGCGAGACCGATGATCTCGTTGTCGGGGTGCCGAGTCTGGATAATCACTTCGCCGGGGCGCTCGCCGCGCCCGGCCCGCCCAGCAGCTTGAGAGATGAGCTGAAACGTGCGCTCCCCCGCGCGAAAGTCCGGAAAGTCTAACAGAGTATCTGCGGACACGATCCCCACAAGCGTCACGTTAGGAAAGTCTAATCCCAGCCCGATCATCTGCGTACCCAGGAGAATCTGAATCTGCCCTTGGCGAAAAGCCTCTAAGATCGCGGCGTGCTCGCCGCGTCGCACGCTCTCGGAGTCCATCCGACGGAAGTGCACACTGGGAAAGCTCTTCTGAACTTCAAGCTCGAGTCTCTCTGTACCCCCGCCCTCAAAGAGCAACTCCGTTGAGCCACAGGAACGGCATCTGGGCATTGTGAAGCGATACGGGCAGTAGCGGCAGCGCAGCTCTTGCTCGCGCATGTGCACGGTGAGGGCAATCTGACACGTCGGGCACGTGATCGTCTGGCGGCAGCGCCGACAGATGGCAATGGAGTAGCCCAGTCTGTTGAGAAAGAGAAGCACTTGCTCGTTGTTTTTCAGTCTCTGCTCGATCTTGGCGCGCAGGATGGGGCTGAGCAGATATGAGCGATCACTCATATCTATAATTTTGATCGTCGGCGGCTGGGTGGGAAGGACTCGTTCGGGCAACTCTAATAGTTGGTAGCGCCCACGTTGGGCATGGAAATAGCTTTCGATGCTTGGGGTAGCACTGCCTAAGACGACGGTCGCCCCCGTGAGCTCCGCGCGCTTGAGGGCGACATCCCGCACGTGATATCTGGGCGCAAGATCGTCTTGTTTATACGTGCTCTCGTGCTCTTCGTCAATAATGATAAGCTGCAAGTGTGGGCATGGGGCGAAGATCGCGGCGCGCACGCCGATAGCAATCTGGGCGTCATTGTTCTTAAGGCGTTGCCAGTTCCGTGCGCGCTCGGAGTCCGTCAGCCCGCTGTGATAGACAGCGGTGCGTTCGCCAAAGAGATTGCGAAACCGCGCGATGAGCTGGGGGGTGAGCGAGATCTCTGGGACGAGCACGATCGCTTGTCCCCCTTGCTCCAGAGCGCGCTGACACGCCCGAATGTAGACCTCGGTCTTGCCGCTGTTGTTGACGCCGTGGAGGAGGAAGACCCCTCCCCCAGCCCCTCCCCTCAAGGGGGACGGGGGGTTAGGTCTGGCAGTGAGGGCTTGCACAATAGCTTCGACAGCGCGTTGCTGCCCAGCATTGAGAGTAACCGTCTTTGGCGCTTCGTGAAACTCTACGCGCTCGCGCGGCTTCTTGGTGATAGCGACTAAGCCCGCTTGGGCGAGGGCGTGCAGCGGCCCCGGCCCACAGCCGACCCGCGCCAAAAGCTCTCTTTCTGGAACGGTTTCGGCGCTCAGCAGAGCGCGGAGCAGGGCTGCTTGCTGGGGAGCGCGCTGGGCGCGTTGCTCGATCTGGGCTAAAAGCTCCGCAAGCGAGATAGTGAGCTTGACGTATCTGATAGCGTTCTCGCGCTTGGGAGGAGCGTGGCCTGGCGCGAGCGCCTGTAAGACAATCCCCAGCGGGGCTAGATAATAGTCAGAGATCCAGCGTGCCAACGCCAGATCGGATGCGCTCAGTTCCGCCTCGGGAGTGACAATCGCAGCGATCTCGCGCAGGCGGCTCTCAAACGGGCTGCGCTCTTTGAGCGCGATGACGAATGCTTCGATCTTTTCGCGCTCGCGAAACGGCACGAGCACCCGCTGGCCCACTCTGATATGTTCACGCAGCCCTTCGGGGATTTTATAGTCGAACGTCTGTTCGACAGCGAGCGGGACAGCGACTTCGGCTATAGAATGACTCATGGCACAAGTTCGATCTGCCAGGGAGACCGCACGAGGATCTGCGGCTGGCCCTGATACCGCGAGAACTCCCCAGTCACGCGGATCTTCTTTCTCGTGTAAAACGATCTGGGATCAATCCCAAGCCCGCGAAAGCGCGGCTCATAGCTCGTGAAGATGATCACCGAAAGATGAGTAGCAAAGTCTCGATCAGACTGTATTCTGATGACGCTGCTTGAGGCTGTAGTCGTCACAACGGTGAACTCCGTCGTGACGAGTTTTTCTAAGAAGCGTTCGGGATGAGATTGGAGTGCTTGGCGGGGGGTGAGCCCGACCACGACGCGCTCACGAGAGTTTGTGCGCCATTGCGGGCCAAGACATTTGGTCTTGGCTTTGCAGTCTAAGTCGTCGCAGTCTAGATAACGATCCCCGTCGTTGTCTATCGCATCGTCGCAGTCGCACTCCTCGCGCGCTCCCGCGATGTGACAAAAGGGCGCTTGCAC
>JAILZC010000270.1 GCA_023512665.1 Candidatus Bipolaricaulota bacterium
ACCCCAAGCGCTGGGGAGTGACTATACAGACGTGATTGGGCGCATAGCTCTGACAGAGAACGCAACTATAGAACTTGTCCACGTCTTCGTCCTTCATCCCCATGACGCGCTCATCACGAGCACGATAGATCTCGCGCGCCTCTTTCAGGAGGGCTTCAACCTGGGCTTGGTCGGTGACGATCTTCACTTGGACTTTGTCTACGAGTGCTCCGAAGTCCTCCTTGAATTTGGCGATCAAGACCTCGCCGTAGTGCTTCAGGCGAAAGCCCTTCTCATACGCTTCTTTGGAGATGCGCACCCAGGGGATGTCTCGCTGGCCAATGTGCATCACGCCGTTGATGCAGCTGATGAAGTGATGGATTCTTCTCTCTAAAACGGGCTCGAAATCGGTCTTCAAATTCCGTCCGGCAACGTCAATGAGCACGCCGAGGGGCATGGCCCCGCCCTCTTGGGCTTGGTCTATATCCGGGCCGATCAGTTCGATCTTGCCGTCCTCGACCTCATCCATGGGGCGGGCGCGCAACAGCTCGAACGCCGTGCTGTATTTTCCGCCAAATTCGACATAGAGATTCTCTTTGCGCACGCGCTCGCCCTCGAAGCCCGCCCCGTAGGGCACGGGGATGGGAATCTTGGAGACCTTAATCTTGAGCCCGCGCACTTCAATAGCCTTGTGCACAATCTTGTCCAGCGAGATCCCGGAGACCACGTGTTCGTACGTACAAATGCCCCTGGGCAAGATCTGGGGAATCGGGACGTCAGCGATGACGGGGAAGCCGAAGTTGATCGCGCCCGCGGCCGTCGCGTACTTTTCGTCTGTTAAGAATTGCCCCGTGCCGTTGACGCCGGGGTCAGCTCCGAGTGCTAACACGAACGCGAAGACGCGCTCTTTGTTATACAAAAGAATCTTTCGGGCTGCGTCGAAGCTGCCGGGCTTGATCCCGCCGAAGGTCATGGCAGCGCGAGCCGCAAAGTTCAGCGCAAACACCGCTGCGCTCATGGGCTTGCCGTAGGGCACCAAGAACGTGTCCCAGCTCATATCAATGCCTTCGTCAGCTAGTTGTTCGGCCATAGAGCGCCCGTTAGAGTCCCCAGCTATAAATACTAAGATATTTCTCTCTTGCAGGGCGCGGGCCAGCTCTACAGCGTCTTTATTGGTCGGCAGCGCCCCCACACACGCAGCAAATCCGGGCATTCGACCGTCTACAAGCTTGATCCCTTGAGTTCGCAAAATAGTGTCGTCGGTGAAGCCCAGCCACGGGGGTTCGGGCTTATAGCTGGGGTCGAGATACCTCAGAGCTTCGATGATCTCCTCAGCGATCAATGTTGCTATGCCTGCATCGAGGGCATTGCCCAAGTAGGGGAGCCATAGCTTCTCTTCAGGCACCGGCGGCAGGAGCTCTTTGGCGTGCTGCAGGGCTTCTTGGCAATCTTTGAGCGTCTCGACCTTCAGGCCCAACAGCGCCAAGATCAACGGCAGGTGATACGCCGTGTTGGGGAAGCCGACCTTCTTTTCGGGCCTGTAAGTCTCTATGGCTTCTGCGAGCTTCTGCTCGGCTTCAGCGACGTACTTGTGCGCGCCACGGATCGCTGCTGATGCGATAATCCTCGACATCGCTTACACCTCCACTGTCTGCACCAATTCTTGAATGCGCACGCGGCGAGATGACAGCCCACCCGTCGGCGTGGGTCGAGAGCCGCTCCATTGTGCCTCCTTTCGGCCCCTCCTCAGCTACTCACTGAAGAGGGGAGCTGAATGCTTGCTAAGATCGCCTGCACGTGGCGACGGATTGCTGCATCATCGAGAGAAGCCGGGCCAGCGATGCGCACTCTCTCGCTGTAGGGCAGCGCACCGATCACAGCTATCTCCAAGCCCTCTGCGATGGCGCGCAACTCCCCAGGCTCACGGATCTTATTAGCTACAGCAAAGATTCTCTTAATCCCAATCTGCTGAGCCAACGTATAGATGCGCCGAGCTGTGGCGATGCTCCCCCCGTCGGGCTCGACGACGATGAGCAGCGCGTCTACGCCTTGGGCCGTCGCCCGTCCCAGGGGCTCCAGCCCCGCTTCAAAGTCTAAGAGAATCAGCTCGTCGCGCTCGAGCACAAGATGCTGCAGAAGGCTCTTGAGAAAAGTGTTCTGCGGGCAGGCGCAGCCGCCCCCGCCTTGACGAATCGGCCCCATCACCAAAAGCTTGATCCCTTCTCTCTCATAGGCGAAGCGTTCGGGAATATCATCCACCTTGGGGTTGAGACGCAGAAAGCCCTCTAAGGAGCCCAGGCGCTCTTCCATCAGCTCTTGCAGCTCTACTAAGGGTGTGATCTCTCCGGGGAAGCCCAGGGCCAACGCTAACGTGGGGTTGGGGTCGGCGTCTACAGCGAAGACCCGCTTCCCTTGCGAAGCAGCTTCTCTTGCCAAGAGTGCGCAGAGCGTCGTCTTGCC
>JAILZC010000271.1 GCA_023512665.1 Candidatus Bipolaricaulota bacterium
CTACCCTGAAGATATCCCGCCCACGCTCACCTACCCATACGCCCCGCTCTCTCATTTCTTAGATCGTTCCGCAGAAAAATACGAAAGAGCGACGGCCCTAGTCTTCTTTGGGCAAAAGATCGCGTATGGGCAACTGCGCGAGATGGTAGATCGCTTTGCCGCGGCGCTCGTTCAGATTGGAGCTAAGCCCGGCGAAAAGATCTCGCTGATGCTCCCCAATACCCCTCAGTTTGTTATCGCGTTCTACGGCGCTCTCAAGGCGGGTCTCACCGTTGTCCAGACCAACCCCCTCTACACCGAAGACGAGCTCCAAGTCGTCCTTGGAGACTCCCAAGCCGAGACGCTCATCACTCTCGATCGCTTCTACGAAAAAGCCCTGCACGTCCGAGGTCAGACCAATCTGAAGCGCATCATCGTCACGGGGGTTCAGGAGTTCTTCCCAGGGCTGCTGCGCCTGGGGTATCTCCTCAAAGAGCGTCCCAAGCGCATCCGCCCCAATCCTCCCAATGTCTATCTCTTCTCCGATCTGATTCGCAGCGCCCCTGCGCATCCCCCAGAGATCCTCGTGCGCAGCTCTGATATTGCGCTCTTTCAGTACACGGGAGGGACGACGGGCATCCCGAAGGGAGCCATGCTCACTCACAGAAATTTAGTGGCGAACACGCTCCAAGCTCGCTCCTGGTTCCCCCGTGCCCAAGAGGCCCAAGAGACCTGTCTTTGCGTGCTGCCCCTCTTCCACGTCTACGCTATGACAGTGGCGCTCAACCTCTCGATGGCCATTGCGGCTGCGTTGATCTTAGTGCCGCGCTTCCAGATAGACGAACTTCTCAAGATTATAGATCGCGAGCGCCCGTCGCTCTTCCCCGGCGCTCCCACGCTCTACGCGGCCATCGCGAATCACCCAAAGGTGAAAGAGTTTCATGTCAGCTCTATCCGGGCGTGCCTGAGCGGCTCCGCGCCGCTCCCCCTCGAGGTCAAGCGCCGCTTCGAAGAGCTGACCGGCGCGGTGGTCGTCGAAGGCTACGGGCTCTCCGAAGCCTCTCCGGTGACCCATTGTAACCCCCTCTACGGCCGACAGATCTCCGGAAGCATTGGTATCCCCTTCCCCGATACCGACGCTAAGATCGTTGACCCGCAGAGCGATCGAGAGCTGCCCATCGGAGAGATCGGCGAGCTCGTCATCCAAGGCCCGCAGGTGATGGCCGGCTACTGGAACCGCCCCGAAGAGACAGCGAACACGCTGCGCGGCGGGTGGCTCCATACGGGGGATCTCGCCCGCATGGACGAAGACGGCTATTTTTATATCGTAGACCGCCTCAAAGAGATGATCATCTGTTCGGGCTTGAAGGTCTATCCCCGCGAGGTCGAAGAAGTTTTATACAAGCATCCCAAGGTGCTGGAAGCTGCCGTCGTAGGAGTACCTGATGCCTATCGCGGGGAGACGGTCAAAGCGCTCATCGTTCCCAGGCCGGGGACAAACCCCACAGCTGACGAGATCAAGAAGTTCTGCGCCGAGCATCTAGCGAAATACAAAGTGCCCACGATCGTGGAGTTCCGTGAGTCGCTGCCCAAGAGCCTCGTGGGCAAAGTCTTGAAGAAAGATCTGCGCTGATGGGCCAAGTTTACTTGTGCTTTGCTGCCCCAGGCTTCGCCTGGACCGTACACCGTGCCGCCGCAGGCGGCACGATGAACAGTCCAGACGGAGTCTGGCCAGGCGAAGCTTGGCTCACTCCAAGAGAAGCCTCCCTGTTCGCAGAGATCAAATCCCCACGGCACCAAAGGGATTGGCTCGCCGGACGCTGCGCCGCCAAAGAACTGATCCGAGACTATATCTTTCAGATAACTGGGCGGGCGCTCGCTTGCTCTCAGATTGAGATTCTCAACGACGAGAACGGGGCTCCCAGGCCCTTGCTCCCCTTAAACTTAGAGATCTCCCTCGCGCACAGCGCGGGGCACGGCTTGGCGGGGCTCTGCGCTCATAGCCCTCTTGGAGTCGATCTGCAACAGATTCGCCCTGTGCGCTCTGATTTAATAAGGCGCGTGCTCTCTGAGCACGAGCGGGCCGAGCTTGAGCAGCACTTTGCTGGGAATTTGGTGGAAGGGACGCTTGTCTTCTGGGCGCTCAAAGAAGCCGCGATCAAAGCTCAGAAAGAACGTCCTGCCCCGGCACTCCCTCAGATTGCGGTCACGATCACGGCTCCCTCTCGCGCTGAGATTGCTGTGCGCGACCAAAGATATTCAGCCCAGTGGGGCCGATGGAAAGAGTTCATCTGGGCGTGGGCGGTGAGCTAATCGTTCAATTCGACGATAGTGACGCCGTCGCCACCTTGATTGGGTGGGGCAGAGTCAAAACTCTTCACGATGGGCAGTGACGCCAAGTGCTTGCGAATCTCGCGGCGCAAGACCCCCGTGCCCTTGC
>JAILZC010000272.1 GCA_023512665.1 Candidatus Bipolaricaulota bacterium
CCCCCAGCTATTATAGCAGAACTTGGAAGCTCATGGACGCTGCACCTTGGCCCATCATAGCTATTATATAGTGATGAGGCAGGACGAAGTTCCCTTTGCGAGGGGGACAAATTTCTGGGCCGAGGGGTTGACTTTGAAGGTGACTTGCGCTACTCTTAGGGCGATGAGGTGGATGTGATTCAGAGCCGGAGAAGACAAGCGGAACAACGGCGTCGCGTGCTCATCGTCACGTTTCTGCTTGTTTTTTCTATCGCCGTGAGCGCGGCCGGCTACTGGTGGTATAAGAGCCGCGTTGCCTCTCCCCCCCTAGACGAGCGCGTCCATGTCTTAGTGTTAGGGTTGGACTATGTGCCGGGAGCGACAGCCCGCCGCAGCGATACGATCTTCGTAGCGAGCTTGCGCGAGGGCGATGTCAGAATTCTTTCGATCCCCCGAGACACTCACGTCAAGTTCCCCGATGGGCGCGTGGAGAAGGTCAACGCCGCGTATGCGTTTGGCGGGGCCGAGCTCGCCCGCAAAGTCATCTCAAATCTCTTGGGGATAGAGATCAAGTACTATATTGTTATAGATTACGACGGCTTCGAAAAGCTGATAGACCTCATGGGCGGCGTGACGGTCTCCGTCGAAAAGCCCCTCAAGGACGACAAGACCAAGCCTCCTATTGATATCGCTGCGGGGACGCAGAAGCTCAACGGGAAGATGGCCCTGGGGTACATACGCTACAGGGACCCCCAATCTGGAGACTTGGGCCGGTTGCAACGGCAGCGCCAGCTTCTGGAAGCTTTGCTCCGCCAGGGTGTGCGCGATAAGTCTCTCAACGGGTTGCAACAGATGGTCACCACGGCTCAGCAGTATATCGAGACGAACTTAGCGCCGGTCTCACTCTATCGTCTGGCACAGAGACTGCAGAATCTGCGCCCGGAGCACGTGCAGATCAAGCCGATTCCTGGGGAGTCCGTCTGCAAGTCTGCGAAAGAAGGGGGCTGCTATATCGAGCCCGATCCGGTGCGCATCGCGCAGCTCGTGAATAAGATGCTCCGGGGTATGGAAGTTGTGACCGCCGATGAAGTACGGGTCAAGGTGCTGAACGGCTCCGGGGCAACGGGGGTGGCGCGCCGCGTGGGCGAGCTCCTGCGCAACGAGGGGTTTTCTGTGGTGCACGTGGGGAACGCAGACCGGTTCGATTACACCCAAAGCTATATGATAGATATCACGGGCGACGCGAAGAAGGTCGAGCTGCTGCGGGAGCGGAGCCTGCGCAGCCTCTGGAAGGTCGTGAAACCGCAGGAGCTTTCTGCTACGATGAAGGGGTTGGCAGCCAAGGGCGTCACCGGCGACGGAGCCGATGTGATTTTGATCCTAGGGCAGGATTTCGCAGTCACTGAAAAGCCTGAAAAATAAGAATGAAGCTTTCAGCCATCGAACTTGATACAGAGAAGGCCCTGCGCGAGATCGTCGCGCTCATCGCCGAGAAGAAGGGCGAGGAGACGGTCGTTTTAGATATGCGTGAGTTCTCCATCCCCACAGATTTTTTTGTGATTACTCATGGGGACAACCCCAAGCAGGTCAAAGCGATCGCGGACAATATCTTAGAGAAGCTCCCCCGGCAGGTGCTGCGCTCGGAGGGGTGGGAGTCCAAGCAGTGGATCGTTTTAGATTATGGGGACTTAATCGTGCACATCTTTCAAAAAGAGCTGCGGCGCTTCTATGACTTAGAGGGCTTGTGGGGGGACGCGCCGCTGCGTCTGGAAAGTGATCCCCATAACAACCCGATGAGGGACTAGGCACGAAGACGGGCTTCTGTAGGGCATATCGGCTCGGCCATGCGCCACCTTGACATGGCCCTCCCCCTATGTTATAATACTGACACCCCACGCTCGGGATATGGGCGTCTCTTTCGATCCTTGAAAAGTGAATAGAGTGCATCACGTCGCGCAAACTCAGTACGGGCGGACGGTGGATGCCTCGGCAGCTGGAGGCGATGAAGGACGTGGCAGACTGCGATAAGCCACGGGGAGCCGTCGAGCAGGCGTTGATCCGTGGATCTCCGAATGGGGTAAACCCACCGCGTGGAAGACGCGGTATCTCTCCCTGAATCCATAGGGGAGAGAGGCGAACCTGGGGAAGTGAAGCATCTCAGTACCCGGAGGAAAAGAAATCAAAAGACACAAAGCTATCTTCCCTGACACCTCTCCCCCGCCCTCTCCATAAACGGAGAGGGGAAGGGTGAGGTCAGCGAAGATGGCTTTGGAGATTCCGTCAGTAGCGGCGAGCGAACGCGGAAGAGCCTAAACCCCTGTATGTTCTCATACAGGGGTGTTGCAGGGCGGTCCCATAGACAGATCGTGCGTCCTAGCCGAACTGCTAGTAAAGTCACTGCAACACCCCTGTATGAGAACATACAGGGGTTTAGGC
>JAILZC010000273.1 GCA_023512665.1 Candidatus Bipolaricaulota bacterium
GGAGTATAAAGAGCGAAAACTTCGCGCTCTCGCGAAGTGTTTGCGCAAAGGACTCTGTGTCTTTTGCAGCAGCGTGCGTAGACAGCGTGGGCAAGAGAACGCTGCCCACGGAGACGACAAATAACCCCAAGGGGAGCTGAAAGAGCCGGATCGCGTACTGCAGCGCCGAGATGCTCCCTTCAGCTAAGTGCGACGCTAATTTGTTGTCTACGATGCTATTGATCTGGAAGATCGCAAGCCCCACGACCGACGGGAGCATGAGTGTGAGAAGCTTTTGGAGGTCTTTGTCGCGCAGGTCGAGCTGAGGGCGGTAGCGCCAAAGATCTTTGCAATATGGGACTTGAAAGAGCAATTGCCCCAGCCCTCCCAGCAGCACTCCTACAGCTAGCGCGTAGATCGGCTCGACGAAGAGGTTGGCGAGCGCAAACGCCGAAAGAATGACCCCGACGTTGAAGAGCACCGGGGCGAACGCCGGCGCAAAAAATCTTTCGTAGCTGTTGAGCACGCCCATCGCAATCGCCGCGAGCCCCACCAGCGCGATGAACGGAAACGTGATCTGCGTCAGCCGAATTGTGAGAGCAAGTTGTTCACGGGAAAATCCGTCAGCGAAGAAGGGCACATAGAACGGAGCGAAAAGTACTCCCAAGACGATGAGCACAGCAAAGAAGATGAGCGCCACCGTAACGACGGTGTTGGCAAAGCGCTCAGCTTGTTTTGGGCCGTCTTTGGTGAGGCGCGCGGTGAAGATGGGGATGAACGCGCTGGAGAGCGCGCCCTCGGCTAAGAGTCGTCGCAGTAGATGAGGGATCATGAACGCAATCAGATACGCGTCATAGGCGCGGCTCGCCCCAAAAAGATGGGCGATGACGACGTCGCGCGCGAGCCCCGCGATTCTGCTGAGCGCCGTCGAGCCGGAGATCACAAAAACGTTCTTGAGAAACGAAATATCTCGCAGGGCTTTCCCTGTTTGGTGTTGGCTGAGTTCGGCGTTCATACTTTGGCTTCTCTCGCCCTTCCCTAGAAAATGGCTAGGTCATCGTTTCGGCACCAACGCCAGGCCGGCCGCGATGGGCCGCCGACCTCCAATCGTCTGCACAGTCGCGCCCTGGCGGAAGAGCAGCGTGCTCGACGAGCCGCCGTCGAGCGCCAAGGCCGAATGCGCTCCCAAGGACTGGGCTAAGCTCGCCAACGTGCGCAAGTCTGCTCCCACGCTGCGCCCATCTTTGAGCACCACGATAAAGAGCAGATCTCCCGACTCTGTGAGGGCGAGGACGCTGCGGGCGGCCTTGGCCCGCACGAATTCGTCAGAGAATCTTTCAGCTTTGGGGTCAAGCACGAGCTGGCCATCTTGCAGCAAGAGCGGGCCGGCGCTGATGGCTTCTCTGAGAAAGAGCGGCGCTGGGTCGAGCGTGTACGAGACCGTCACGCGATCTCCGGGACGAAGCCCGCCTAAACGATTCCGAGCAGCCCCGGTCGCGACTAAGAGCGTGGACTCGCCGTCGGGCAGCACAAGCCCGTTCTCGCTGACGCCTACAACAAAGCCGTGACGGAGTCTGACGGCCTTGAGCGGGGCCTCACGGCGGATGGGCGGCGCGTAGCGGTCTGTATAGAGAAAGAGCCCGTCAGCAGACGGGGGACGATTGAGTCCGTCAATCGTCACAGTTTGGCCCAATACAGACGCCGAGAGCTTCAGCGTGGGCGCAAAAAAGTAAAGATCGCCAAAGAGTGAGATCCCCAGAGCGCCACGTCGTCCGTAGGGCGCACTGTGTATGAGCCCATCTTTGGCGAGCAGCCCGATGGGCAGCTGCGTTGCTGGGTCGAAGAAGTTCGCGTTGATCGCGGCCAGAGCGCCGGAGGCCATCCTCTCCAAGGGCTCCAGCGCGCCGATGCCGTCGCGCGGCAGCGTGACGATCAGTCTGTATTTGTCCTTCCAATTCTGAATCTTGAGGTAGTGTATGCTCACGGGGCCATCCACGGTGAGCGCCCGCGCTTGCACATAGAGGAGGTCTTCGCTCAGATGTGTTTGGGCTTCCGTGCGGATGAGGGCTCTGGGCTCAGGGATGGGTGAGGTCGCGCGCACCCAGACGATAAAATTTTCAGATTCGAGGGCCGTCGCCTGGACAGCCTGGGGAGTTTCTATCTGAAGATGAGCCCTGACAATCAGAGGCGACTCGGCAGTGAGCTTGAGAGGGGGATCGGCAATTGCACTGGTGGTGTGAAAGAACCGCACCGTGACTAAGTTATTGTGCTTTTGCAGCTCGAACGGCACCCGCGCCGAGAGAGTAAAAAAGACCCCGCTTGAAGAGACCATGAGAGAGAGCAAGCGCGCGGGCGTGCTGAAGAGGTAGTACGCCGCGCCGAGCTTGAGCGTCTTTATGCCCAGAAGCTCGGCAAGCTGAGTCACAGAGATATAG
>JAILZC010000274.1 GCA_023512665.1 Candidatus Bipolaricaulota bacterium
GCTCCATCGAGGGCTGGTCCAACGTCCACCGGCGCCGCTCCTCGCTCGGCCAGCAGTCCCCGATCACCTACGAAACGCTGATGTCAGATGCAGCGTGAATCCCAAGTCGCCAACCGTCCACCAAACCGGGTGAACTCCATGAAGCTGCTGGCCTTCCGGCGTTGGCGGGAGAAGCTCTGGGCACACGTGCACGGAGGGCGCGTGCTCGAAGTCGGCGTGGGCACAGGCAAGAATTTCTCGTATTATCCTCAAGATGCCCAAGTCACAGCCATTGATATCAGCGAGAGGATGCTGGAACGCGCCCGGCGCCATGCCGCGCGCTTGGGGATCACCGTCGAGATCCTGCTCATGGATGCCCACACGCTTGCTTTCCTGGATGAGTCCTTTGACTACGTGGTCGCGACGTTCGTCTTCTGCTCGGTGCCCGATCCCGTGCTGGGGCTGAGCGAGGTGAGGCGCGTCTGCAAGCCCACTGGAACAGTTGTGCTCTTAGAGCACATGCGCCCGGAGAGCCCGTGGCTGGGAAAGCTCTTCGATCTATTCAATCCCATGGTGGTGCGTCTGACGGGCGCGAATATCAACCGCACGACGGTGGAGAACATTCAGCGCGCGGGGCTCGTGATCAAGCACTGCGAAAGCTTGGCTTCCAAAGGGATCGTCAAGCTGATCGTAGCCCGAAAGCACTAGTTTCATCAGAAGGGTCACTTTATAGAAAATAGGAGATATGGCCATGAGCAAAAAAGAGCAGCGTCAAGCCAAGCCGAAGAGGTATCCGCGCCGCCTCTGGCTGTGGGGAATCGTTGGGATGGGAGCACTGGGACTGATCGTCCTCGTCGTGGTCTTTCAGCAGTCTTCGCAAAGCTTCCCTGAAACTCAGCCTCTGCCCAAGCGGGGCGATCCGGATTTGCTCAGAAACGTCCAGTCTTTCCCCTCCGAGGGGACGGAACACGTCCCGGAGAGCACGCAGCTCACGTATCACACCGAGCCGCCC
The DNA here is from genome assembly GCA_023512665.1 of Candidatus Bipolaricaulota bacterium. Taxonomy (GTDB): domain Bacteria; phylum Bipolaricaulota; class Bipolaricaulia; order RBG-16-55-9; family DRXL01; genus JANXCC01. Next base: position 992 of record JAILZC010000274.1, read on the forward strand.
ACCTCCGGGAGGCATTACGGCCGAGAGACGCCCGCCGGCTTCTATGTCGAGCCTCGAGCGGCAGGAAATCTCGTGCACAGCTTGGAGCATGGGGCCGTCGTTATATATTACGACCCAGCCAAGCTCACCGACGAGATCCGCCAGAGCTTGACACGCTTTGTGCAAGCCCATCGCGACCCGTGGGCCAGCGTGGTCGTCGTGCCCCATCCCAACCCCAAACCCGGTACGCCCTTCGTGCTGACGGCGTGGACGAAGATGCTCGTACTAGACAGATATGACGTGCCGACGATCCGCGCGTTCTTGGCGGAATATCTGGGGCGTGGGCCGGAGAGCCCCGTGCGATAGCTTATGGAACAGACTCTCGCCGATTTGCGGATCGAGCATGGCTCGCTCTTGCTCTATTATTGCTTTGATGTCGGCGACGAGATTCTGCTGGAGAAGATCGAGAGCATCTTCGGCGAGGCACCTACTACTTCACACTTGGTAGTCGAGCGCCTCACGCCGGCCTATGTGCAGTATCGTCGGGCACCGCTGCTCATCGAGTTGGGGCAGTTTGCCCTGAGCGCTAAGAAAGGAGGTCCTCTATGAACAACTTCACCTACGTCGTCGAGACGAACAAATCGTTCCAAGAAGCTGTCATTGCCGTGCGCAAGGCTGCGGAAGCCCATAAATGGGGCATCTTGGGGGATTATGACTTTTCGGAGATCTTAGCTGCAAAGGGATTCCCCCAGACGGAGCACGTGAAGTCTTTGGATATCTGTGCTCCGGCGCACGCCAACGCGCTCATGGGCGCGGAGCGCCTGACGGGGCTCTGTATGCCCTGCAGCGTCTTAATTTTTACAGACAAGGGCAAGACGAAGATCGCCGCGATGCGGCCGGGAGCAGTCATGCCCCAGCTCTTCCCGCAAGTTGCTCAAAAAGCCAGCGATCTGCCCCAGAAGATCGACGCTGAAATTCAGTCTATTCTCGACGCAGCAGCACGCTAATCACTAAAGGAGGCGTTCGTGCAAGAAGGGCAACAGCCGACGACAGAAAAACCCACGGCGGCGTTTGTGCTCTCGCTGCTTGCGGGTCTGTGGATGTTAGCCGCCGGAGCGATGATGTCCGGCGTCGGAGAGTGGGGCATGGGCGGATGGATGTGGGGCCACGGCATGATGCGGGGCTTTGCTCCCACGTTGTGGTGGCCGTGGTTTGGCGTCATCGCTGGGATTGTCGTCTTAATCGGAGCAGCAATGCTCTATGCCAAGCCAGAGCAGCGCCAGACGTGGGGGATCGTGATCATCATTGCGTCGGCGCTGAACTTCTTTGTGGGAATGGGAGGCTTGTTGGCAGGAGCCTTGGGCGTCATCGGCGGGGCGCTGGCCTTAAGCAAGGACTAAGCGATAACAACGAACGCGGTGATCTATGATGGGAAGATCT
>JAILZC010000275.1 GCA_023512665.1 Candidatus Bipolaricaulota bacterium
CGGCGTACACTCAGCTGTTGCGTGTGCCCGTTGACGTGCGCATCAAGCACGAGCTGGGATTTATTCATCTCCCGCAGGCGCCCCCGGTGCTCTTGCCCGTCTAATAAGATTTTTACGGGCTTTCCTAGGGAGCGGCGCGCGTGGGCTTCATCAGAGCCATCACGGAAGAAGTAGGCATGCCCTCCGAGAAATCGCGCGTTCTCCGGGAGCAAGCGCAAGAGCGTCAACGCAACGGACGTCTTGCCGCAGCCGGACTCACCTACCAACCCCAAGGCTTCGCCCTTGTCGAGGGAAAAGCTCACGTTCTCCACGGCTTTGACCGACCCCTTGCGGGTGGTGTAGTGCATCGTTAAATTTTCAACTTGCAGGACGGGATATGTTGTCAGCGTCGTCACGGTCTCACCTCTTGCGCAGGCGCGGGTTGACGACTTCGTCCAAGCCGCGGCCTACAAGATAGAACGCCGAGCAGAGCAGAGTGATGGCTACGCCGGGGGGCATCCACAGCCACCAGTTTTGGAAGGACCTTCCACCTAAGATATAGCCGCCGCTGTGGGCGGAGTCGATCATAATGCCCCAACTGACTTTGATCCCTGGCAGCAGCCCAAAGAACGACAGAGCTGCTTCGGAGAAGATCGCGCTGGTGACGTTGAACATCATATACAGAAATGCCAAGGGTAACAAGTTAGGGATGATATGCCGGAAGATCACGTGGAAGTGCCCGCCGCCGGCAACTTTGGCAGCTTCGATGTAGGGCTTGACTTTCACAGCTAATGCTTGAGACTTCAAGATCACAGTGATCTGTCCAAAGCCATAGAGAATCCCCAAGACGAACGCGAGCTTGATGAGCGTCAGCTCGATCATCGAGCCGAGCACGATCAAGAACGAGACCAACGGGAAGAGAATGAAGACGTCGGCCAATCGCATAAAGAACGTATCTACAAAGCCCCCGTAGTACGCGGTGATCGCGCCGATGAGCGTGCCGATGACGACGGTGATGACCGCGGCCAAGACCCCCAGCATAAACTCTGAACCCGTGCTGGCCATCAACTGAGCTAAGATATCGCGCCCGTACTGATTCGTCCCTAGAGGGTGGCGGCGCGAGGGCGGGCTAGGGTTTTCTATCCCCGGGATGAGCGGATCATAGCCAACTACGGGATCATAGACTTGATAGATGCTGCTGATAGCGCCGTAGGGGGCGTTGCGCGCCGCTTCGAGCTCTTCGGGCGTCCAGGCGAGACGTTCCATCAGCCACGGGTACACCGGCCACAAGGCCCCAAAGAGCGCAAAGAATATAATAATCCCTAAGCCCGTCAGCCCAATCTTGCTCTCGGCGAACATGGCCCAACTGCTCTTGAGCCCCCTCCCCAAGAGCTGGAGGCGCACCCGCCAGATCGGTTCCGCAGGCTTAAATGTTGGAGCAGCTTGCATAGATTCTCCCTCCGTGCCTTTCAGTCATATCTGATGCGCGGATCCAAGAACGCATAGAGGATATCAGCGACGAGGTGAGCGATCAAGGCAAAGATTCCCGTGAAGACGAGCGACCCGATGGCCACAGGGTAATCCTGCTCCAGTGCGCTCAATAGCAGGAGCTGGCCCATCCCTGGCCAGGAGAAGATCGTCTCGGTGAAGACGCCCCCGTCCACAGAGAACGCAATAGCGAAGATCAAGCTTGTGACCACGGGGAGCAGGGCGTTGCGCGCGGCGTGCTTGTCCCGCACGACCTCATCGGGCAGGCCCTTCGCTTTGGCGGCCATGACGTAGTCTTCGCGCATCGTCTCTAGCATGGTATTTCTCATTAAAAGCATTGTTCCGGCAAAAGAGATGAGCGTGAGGGTTAAGATAGGCAGAGCCATGTGTTGCACGAAGTCGAGCGCCAGGGGGAAGAGCGGGATCGTCCCGGCGGGAAACTCAAAGTGCCAGATGAAGAACTGGAACTTGGTGTCACGCGCCAATACCACGCGATCCACTTCCCCAAGCCAGCCACCTCCAAAGAAGAGCCCAGCTAAACCCAACCCAAGCACGATAGCCCCCCAACGCACGGCGCTCTTCTGCCACGCATAGGGGAAGCGCCGACTCCACAGATAGACAATGCCCCAGAAGAGCGTCAGCCCACCGAGCCATAAGAGCATATGGCTGAAGACGATATTGGAGCAGCTGATCCCAATGCTACAATCTGTGCCCCCGATCTGGCGCACGTTCGTCCAGCTGTCGGGGTTGATGAACCCGCCGATGGGGACAATATTAAAGTTGACGGCGAAGAGCCAGACCAACAGCAGAGCAAACCACGGGGTGAAGATGGTAAAAAGCACAACCCCCACGACTGTAGAAAAGTACTCGATGATCGCGCCGCGGCGCCAGGCAATCAGCTTCCCCATGAAAAACCCGATATAGAACGAGAC
>JAILZC010000028.1 GCA_023512665.1 Candidatus Bipolaricaulota bacterium
CCCTTATTGGTGAATAACTCAATGACTCGCTTTGCTAAAGCTATGGGGAATGTAGCTGGGTGAATCTGCTTGTCGCGTATGTCCCGTTTCTCATAAGTAAAGCGCCATACCCCAAGCTGAGCCTTGATCCACTCCTTCGGGGGCATGCAGCTGAGATAATTTTCTGGGCACTCACACAGACGCTGGAAGCGCTTCAGCTCAGCGGTTATTGTCGTTTCCATTGTCAAATATATCACTTGGGGGGAGCTGTCAAGGTTTGACAGCCCTTGAGGGCTTGCCCTGCCCCCTCAACTTCAGTGAGAATACCCAGCGAAACTGGTGGGCGTTCCGCCATCTCAACCAAAAAGTCGGGCTGGTCGCCGAGGAGAGAGTGATCAGTTGGGGTCCGACAGTATTTTTAGCGACGATGATGCTCGCCCTAGCGATAGCATCGTCGCTCCAAGCGCACAATCTCTTGGGAGCGATCTGTATGATCTGGGGGCTGGGCGGGCTGATCTGGTACGAGCTGTTGGGGCGGAACGATCGCGAGCGCTTCCCCGACACCCCCTGGGTGATCTTGAAAAGACTCGGCTGGGACTCGGCGCTCTTTCTGATGGGGGTCTTCACAATCGTAGGCACACTGGTCGAACGTGTTATTCATGGCTTTATCTTAAGAGAGCGACACGGCCTTTTGCAAGTCCGCTCTCTTCTTGATAGGATTTGTTTAAATTATGAGCTACGAACTTGCCTGGGGGGTTACGCTGGCCTGCCTGGTGGTCATCTGGTTTGCTGGCCGCAAGCTCACACATACCGTGGACATCATCGCTACGCGCACGGGGCTGGGGCGGGTCTTCATCGGGAGTGTCCTGTTGGCCGCTACGACTTCCTTGCCGGAAGTCGCTACGGAGGCCGCCGCTGCCGCGATGGGCTTGGTAGACATTGCGCTGGGAGACCTGTTCGGCAGCAATATCTACAACATGACGATCCTCGCTGTCTGCGGCTTTCTGTGGGGGCGCGGCCCGCTCTTAGCCGCCGCCTCGCGCGACCATGTAGCCACCGCTGCTCTGGGCATGATGCTGTCAGCCATCGCGGCCTTGGCCATCTTGACGCGCCCTCAGATCGGGCTTTTGGGAATCGGCATCGAGATCTATATTATTCTCGCGGTCTATCTCTTTGGCCTGCGGCTCCTGCGCACGATCAATCGTGACGCCGATCCGCAGGAGGCTGCGGTTCCCTCGGAAGAGAGCATGGTTTGGGTCTGGATGCGCTTCTTCATCGCCGCGAGCTTAGTCATTAGTGCTGCTATCTTCTTAAGCCAGGCTGCCGATGTCATCGCCACCGTTACGGGGTTGGGAGGCACTTTTATCGGGACGACCCTGGTGGCTGCTACGACCTCGGCCCCAGAGCTGATCACGAGCATTGTCGCCGTACGCATGGGAGCTGTTGACCTTGCCGTGGGGAATGTCTTGGGCAGCAATATCTTCAATATGAACATTCTGCTCGTCTCGGATCTCTTCTATCGTGGGGGCTATATCATTTCAGCGGGGAATCAGACACATGCGATCACGGCGTTAGTGGGGCTGGTGCTCAGCGGCTTTGTCACGTTAGGGCTTCTCTCTCCCATTCCTGGGCGCCTGGGGCGGCTGAGCCTCGAGGCCATTCTCCTCTTGGTATTCTATTTTCTAGGAACTTATCTAGTCTTTCTGCACCGTTAAGAGTAAAATAGATGGTGCTATGAACACCCCATCGCTTGGTCGGCGGATCTGGCATCATATCTATTCGCGGATGCTGACGGGCGTGGTCTTCGTCGTGCCCGTTATCTTGACTATTTGGGTCTTGCAGCTGCTCTACAATCTCTTGGACGGCCCGCTGCGCTCCCTGCTCAACGTTGTGCTCAAATATACGCTGGGATTGGAGCTGCCTTCTGGGGTGGGGTTGGTGCTGACGCTGCTGGCGCTCTACGTGACGGGCGTTCTGGCGGCGAACATGCTGGGCCGACGATTTTTGGAGTTCTGGGAGTCGGTTCTTCAGAAAATGCCCATCGTCAATAGCATCTATAACGCGGCGCGTCAGGTGGTGCGCACGCTCTCTGGGCCGCAGGAGAAGTCATTTCAGCGGGTCGTGCTGATCGAGTTCCCCTCCAAGGGCCTCTGGACGATCGCCTTTCAAGTGGGCACGATCCAGACGAGCGATGGGCGCGAATGGGTGCGGGTCTACGTGCCCACGACGCCGAACCCGACATCTGGGTATTTACAGTTCCTTCCCAAGGATAACGTGCAGTTCACTTCCATCCCTGTGGACGAGGCGCTCAAGATGGTGGTCTCCGGGGGGATTTTAGCGCCGGAGCGCCTCGATATGGGGCTGTCCAAGGTAGATCAGAGCTCGTAGCGCTCGATCATGCGCTGCGGGTTTTGATTGGCTGAGTGCTCTGGAGCCCTCCTTGGCTCGTCCAGGGGCAAAAACTCAAGCGCCGATCCATACATGATTTCGTATTGTCCTCTTGGCTTTCCCCCTCGGTTGTGGTATATATAAAGTGATAAATTCTAAAGCCGCCCACTGTGACTCGCTTGGGGACAGAGCTCGGCGTATAGCCTGTGCCCAACAAGGCAAACGAGGATGCCAGGCGATACGGATACGAGTACCAGAAGGCTGGGTGGAACCCCCACCGCCGCCCCCACCAGGTCCGATCTCTATAACACCAGGCGACGGCGGCTAAACGAGGTGAAGAGGATATGAAAATGCTCTCTAGAACAGCAGCTGTTGTGGGCTTGATCACTCTGTTGGCCTTAACCCTGTGGAGCAGTGGACAAGAGACTGCCTGTCCGCCGCTGCAGGCTGGAGCTTTCTGCACCTTCCGGGGGCACCAAGCTATGGTCCTTGATGTTGCTTTCAGCTCGGATAGCCAGCTGCTCGTCTCTAGCTCTGGAGACGGCATCGTCAATATCTGGAGTATTCCTAATAGCACGCTGTGGCGATCTCTGCCCCAGCGCAGTGCTGCTGCTCGGGCAGTGGATTTTCGACACGACAGGAAGTTGTTAGCCTCTGCCTACAGCGATGGTGCAGTTCTCGTATGGGATATGATTACAGGTCAGCCAGTCCGCACCATTGAGGCCGCCACAGGACTAAGAGACATGATCTTCACCCCCGATGGCAAACAGCTTGCAGTAGCATCATGTGGTGAATTCTATAATGTTGAGTGCCTCAGGGGTGAGATTACAATCTGGGATCCCGTAACGGGTGCCAATCTACACAAACTATCTGCCCATGATGATATGATAGAATCTATTGCCTTCAGTCGGGACGGCAGCTGGTTGGCTTCCGGTTCTCGTGATGACACGATCATTCTTTGGCAAAGGCCTACTTATAAGAAAATACGAACATTCGTCTATAACTCTCTTCCGCCGAGCCCCGTTATTAAGGGGGTGTCTTCTGTAACGTTCAGCCCAGATAGTAAGTTGCTTGCGGCTAGCGCCCACGACCGAGCGGGTAACGCAGTGAAGATTTGGGAGGTATCTACTGGTTACTTAAGGCTTACTCTCCTAGGAAATGACTTGAACAACAGTATAGCTTTCAGTCCAGATGGTCGTTTCCTTGCGGCTGGAAGCACAGACTTCATCAGGATATGGGAGGTAGCTACTGGTAAGGAGGTCCGCTTGCTCCCCTTAAGCCAATTGCACCGTCCCCAAGTGGTGTTTTCGATAGCATTTAGTCCTGATGGAAGGTGGCTAGCCTCTGCCGAAGGCTGATCGTATAACGACGTTAGGATCTGGTTCGTAGGTGATTTAAAGAAGTGACTACCCCTGGCCGCCAGGGTTCCAAAAGTAGCGAAGGCACAGCCAGAGAAGGCACAAGCAGACTCTTAGCTGCTCTCAGTTTTTACTGATTTGTCAACGGCCTGTGCGCCATGCTAAATTAATAGCTATGGGGAGTCTGAACGGCGTGCACGTCCCGCCACAACCGGAACGGACCTGGCTCGATCAGGCCCTGACGTTTCTCTCGACCATCGCCCACTGGCTGGGACAGCTCATCGTCGGGATAGTGAATAGAATCGTCCCCGACCTCATCTCCGAAGGGCTCGTTGACCCCATCGGCTATCTCGCCCTTCTCACGATCGTGCTCGTGCTCATCGGGGTCTTCGAGGCCCTCAAGAGGGCTTTCTATTGGATAGTCGGACTGGGTTGGCTGCTCATCATCATAAGAATTATTCTGGAGAAACTCGGGGTCTAGATCTCGCCCCAGTTGGTCCCAATGTTGGTCTCAACTTGGAGAGGCACGCGCAGCGAAAACGCGCTTTCCATCGATTGCTTGATAAGCTGGGCTGCGTCCTCAGCATGAGCGGCGTCGGCTTCGAAAATCAGCTCATCGTGAATCTGCAGGAGCATATCGGCTCTGATCTCGCCCGAATGTATTCTTTCGGAGACGCGCAGCATGGCAAGCTTCATAATATCGGCAGCCGTCCCTTGCACGGGGAAGTTAATCGCTTCGCGCTTGGTCTGGCTGGAAAGCTCGACGAAGTATCGCCGTCGCCCAAGCAGCGTCTCTAGATATCTTTTCTCTTCGGCTTCGTGGACGACGCGCTCCATGTACGCCCGCACTCCGGGGTATTTCTCGAAATAATTTTTGATGAACTTCTCGGCTTCGGAGCGCGACAGCCCAGTGCGCTGCGCCAAGCCGTACCCAGTCATCCCGTAAGAGAGCCCGAAGTTGATCATCTTGGCGATGCGGCGCTCCCGCGGCCCCACGCTCTCGATGGGAATATTGAAGATCGTGGCGGCGGTGCGGGCGTGCACGTCCTCGTCGCGCTCGAACGCGCCGATCAGCCCCGGATCTTCAGAGAGATGCGCCAAGACCCTCAATTCGATCTGGGAATAATCCGCCCCGATGAGCACTCTTCCCGGCGGCGCGACAAACGCTTTGCGGATCTGCCCGCCCAGCTCCGTGCGCACGGGGATATTCTGTAAGTTCGGGTCGGTCGAAGAGAGCCGCCCCGTCACCGTAACGTGCTGTTGGAAGGTCGTGTGCACCCGATCCGTCCGGGGATTGATATACTCTGGGAGCTTTTTCACATACGTGCTCAAGAGCTTTTCGAGCTCCCGATACGCAAGAAGCTTCTCTGGGAGCGGATGGAGCCCAGCGAGCTCTTGCAAGACATAAGCGTCGGTAGACGGGCCGGTCTTGGTTTTGCGCAGCACGGGCAGTTTGAGCTTCTCAAAGAGCACATACGCGACTTGCTTGGGCGAGTTGGGGTTAAAATCTTGTCCAGCTAGGCGAAAGATATCTTGCAAAAGTTGGGTCGCGAGCGTCTCCAGCTCTTTGGCCTGCTCGCGCAGGACTTCTCTGTCTAAGAGAATTCCGTTCAGCTCCATCTCGATGAGTACATTAATTAAGGGCAGCTCGATCTCATAGAAGAGCTTCTCTTGGTTTTTGGAGCGCAGCTCCGGGAGCATCTTCTCTTTGAGTCTGAGCACGGCTTCAGCATCAGCGATAGAGTATCGAGCGGCTTGCTCGATGGGCACCAGGTCCATTCGTTCAGCGCCAAGCTCGGAAAAGTCCATCACGCCGTGCCCCAGATAGCGCCGCGCCAGCTCGTTCAGATCTTTGCGGCCCTCCGGGTCGAGGAGATACGCCGCGAGCATCGAGTCGAAGACGATATTGTTCAGTTCGATCCCGGAGCGCCTCAAGATCTTCGCATCGTATTTGAGGTTCTGCCCAATGATGGGTTTGTTCTCTAACAAAGCTCTGAGTCTCTCGATCACAAGATCGCGTGGAAGTTGCCGGGGCACACCAAGATAGCTGTGCGCTACGGGGATATAAAAGCCTGCTCCTGGCTCGATCGCGAGAGAGATCCCGACGAGTTCAGCCGTCATCGCGTCTTCGCTCGTCGTTTCGGTGTCCAGCGAGATCTCTGGAGCGCTCGCGAGCTTTTCGAGCAGCGCGTCGAGCTGGCTTTCGGTGAGGATGATCTCAGTTGACCTAACCCCTAGCCCCTTCCCTAGCCCCCTCACCCCTCTGCTCCCCTCTCCCTCGGAGGGGAGAGGGGATGGGGGTGAGGGGCCGGGGGAGAGGTCAGGGGCGAGGGCCAACTCCTTCAGCAAACTCCGAAACTCTAGCTCTTCTAGCAGCGCCCGCAATCGCTCGACATCCGGCGGCTGCGCCCGACACTCCTCTAGCGAGACTTCTAAGGGCGGCGGCACCAGCCTCACCAGTTCCCGACTGAGCCGCGCTTGCTCCTGAAAAGCTTTGAGCTTTTCGCCGAGCTTCTTCGGCTCGACCTTGTCTATGTTCTCCAAAAGCGCATCGAGCGAAGGGAATTCGCTCAAGAGCTTTTGCGCCGTCTTCTCGCCAATCCCCGGCACCCCCGGCACGTTGTCCGAGCTGTCCCCAACGAGCGCAAGAAAGTCGAGCACTTGGTCAGGCCGCACACCCAGATACTGCTGCACCCCGGCACTATCGAGAATCTTGAGGTCTCGCGTGACGTCGCGCCCCGGCTTGAGCACCCGCACGCCATCGCCCACAAGCTGCAAGAGATCTTTATCGCCGCTGACGATCAACACTTCTAGGCCCTGGGCCGTCGCCAGCGACACCAAAGCTGCAATGATATCGTCGGCTTCGTAGCCGGGGGACTCGAATCTTTTCAGCCTGAGCGCGTCCGTCAGCTCTTTGATTGTCGGGATCTGCAGCGCGAGGGCTTCGTCCATCGCCGGGCGGTGCGCTTTGTATTCTGAAAACTTCTCGTGTCGGTGGGTCGGCCCGCGGCTGTCGAACGCAACGGCAATATACTGAGACGGATACTCGCGCAGCAGCATCAAGACGGTGCGGGCGTAGCCGTAGATCGCGCCGGTGGGCAGGCCCGCGCTCGTCTTCAGCTCGCCCATCACGTGAAACGCCGGATAGATGAGCGAGCTCGCGTCAATGAGTAAGATGTGCTTAGCCACATTTTAAGCTTAACGCCATAGGAGAGGGCTGTCAAACCTTTACCATGTTGCATATTCAGCGAGGTTTTTCTATACTAGTCGTAGACCGGCCTAAAGGAGGATGGAGATGACGACGGTAGGAGCCTATGAGGCCAAGACTAAGCTCTCCCAGCTCTTGAAGAAAGTAGCACGCGGCGAGAGGATCGTCATCACGAAGCACGGAGCTCCTGTGGCTGTCCTCGCGCCTGTAGGCCCTCAAGCTGACCCCAAGGAAGTAGTAGCCCAACTGCGCAGCTTCCGCAAGGGCCGCCTGCTGAAGCCTCTGCACATCCGAGCACTAGTTGAGGAAGGGCGCGATGGCCGCTAGGGCGATCTTCGTCATGGATGCCTCGGTGACCCTGGCATGGGCATTCGAGGACGAGACAACCCCGTATACTGAGAGGATCTTAGACAGATTGACTCAGGGGAGGGCTGTGGTTCCCGCGATCTGGCCACTGGAAGTAGGGAATGCCCTGGTGGTGGCAGAGCGCCGCGGTCGGCTGAAGGAGGCGGATACGGTACGGTTCTTGAACCTGCTGCGCCAGCTCCCGATTGTGGTGGAGGCAGAAGCCACGGAGCGGGTGTTCAGCGAGGTGGTGAGACTGGCTCGAGAGCACCATCTCTCCACGTATGATGCCTCTTATCTGGACTTGGCGATGCGGTTGGGAGTCCCCTTAGCAACGCAAGATGAGAACCTCCGTCGAATTGCGGCTCGCTGCGGAGTGAAGGTGGTGCAAGCGGGAACGCCTTGATCCATCAACGTGATCCTTCAAGCTCCAGACAGCAGCGAGAGCACCGCAAGATAGTGACAGATACTGCCGCCTAAGACAAAGAGATGCCAGATCGTGTGGCCGTAGGGGAGCTTCCGCCACGCATAGAAGAGCACGCCTACAGTGTAGAGCAGCCCGCCCAGAGCGAGCCAGAACAGCCCTTCTGCGGGGACGCGCACCAGCAGCTCGTGCCCGGCAATGACACACAGCCAGCCCATCAGCAGATACAGGACCAGCGAGGCGACGCGCGCCCCGCGCGCGAACCACAGCTCCTGCACGATGCCGCCCGCAGCCAGCGCCCAGACTAGCGCGAACAGCGTCCAGCCGAGCGGGCCGCGCAGCGTCACCAGCGTGAACGGCGTGTAGGTGCCTGCGATCAGCAGATAGATCGCGCAATGATCGAGCTTGCGCAGAACGCTTTTCGCCCGCCCGCGCAGGCTGTGGTACAGGGTCGATATCGAATACAGCGCGATCAGCATCGCGCCGAAGACGGCGAAGCTCGCGAGCTTCCAGGGATCGCCCGCGCGCGCGGCGAGCGTGATCAGCACCACGGTCGCGACC
>JAILZC010000276.1 GCA_023512665.1 Candidatus Bipolaricaulota bacterium
ATATCTGAAAAAGCGATCCCAGCCTGATCGAGGGCTTCTTTGACGACAAACGGGAGCTTTTTGATGTGATTGCGCGAGGCAACTTCCGGGACGACGCCCCCGTATTTTTCGTGCAAGTGGGCTTGAGAGTAGACAATATTGGAAAGAATCTCTCTTGCGTCGCGCAGCACGGCGACGCTCGTCTCGTCGCACGACGTCTCGATGCCGAGAGTATAGTGCGCCATAGGGCTTACGTTGTGATCGCGCTCTTCTTGAGGGCCGCGATGTACGGGAGGTTTCTGTAGCGCTCGGCATAATCGAGTCCGTAGCCGACCACAAATGCATCTTCGGCCAACGTAAAGCCCACGTAGTCTATAGTCACATTGCGAGTGCGGCGCGGGGTCTTGTCTAAAAGCGCACAAATCTTTAAACTCGCCGGATGCCGCGCTCGCAGAAGCTCTATAAGATGCGCGAGCGTCTGCCCCGTGTCCACGATGTCTTCGACGAGCAAGACATGCCGCCCTGCGATGGGCTTCTCGAGGTCTTTGAGCAGTTGAATCTGCCCTGGGGTCGAGCCCATGCCATAGCTGGAGACCGCAATAAAGTCATACTCGACGGGGATGGTCATGGCGCGGGTGAGGTCTGCCAAGAAGACGACAGCGCCGCGCAGCAGCCCCACGGCGATGGGCGGCTCCTGGGAGAGCTTTTCTCCCAAAAGCTTTGTGTACTCGTGGGAGATCTGCTGGCCCAGCTCGCGCACCCGCTGGGCGATCTGGGATTCTGTAAACAGAACGCGCTCGATATCGTTATGCATTATTTGCGCACCGAGAACTTCTCTTCGAGCTTATGTAATCTCTCGGCGATTCCCCCATATTCGAGCTCTTCCATGCCCACCATCGCCGGCCCTGAGAAGCCTTGACGACGAATCTCGCTCGTCTTCTGCGCAGCCTTCTCGCGCACCCAATCCCAGTACGGATGATCAAAGATATCTACGGGGCCGATGAGCTTGCCCTCTTTCATAGAGAACCCCAAGCATTGCACCATCGCCGGGCCGTCGAAATACCCAATGGTTGAATTCTTCTTGACGGGCATAAGGGGAACGTTGTGACTCCCCCGGCAGTCGCCCGCGACGTAGTGCGCGATCTCAAACGGCGCTAAGATTTCGCCGGTCGCGGGGAACTGCGACTGCACCCGCACGAGCATCGCCGGATCGTCCTTGCCCACATATTTGCCTGCGATATTATGCAGTCTCGTCGTGCTGCAGACGACGGCGATCTCCCCCGTCTTGCGCGAGCGAATGCTCTCGATCACAAAGCGATGGTTGTCGCGCAATAGCGCCGCGATGTCATAGAGATCTTCAGGGGCGTTGAGAGTGATGACTCTGTCGCCCTCAGTATAGTTGACGTCCATGATCGTGAACGAGAACCCCGCCGCCAGGGTCGAGCTGAGCATGAGCCCTGGGCTGTACATGGGGTCGGCGAACGCTAAATATAACGGGAGGTTGAACGCCCCTGGCTCGGTCTTGTCGGCGGCAAAGAACAAGAACGGCTCGGCGGGACGCTCTTCGATCTCCATCTCGGCGACGCCAGGGCCCAGCCCGCGCACGTTCCCGGAGAAACTATCTTTTAAGAGATCTTGTCCGGCGCCGTAGAGCCCTTCGGCCTTGGCGACAGCCGTGCCCGCTTTGAACGCTTCCCACGCCAAGCCGTGAATCTCTTTGCTGCCCACGCCCCTCTGATGGGTCATGAGGATGTGAATGTCGTCGCCACAGTAGCCGACGTAATAGTCTATGAGCAGATCTTTTGCGTTCTTCTTGACGAACTCAGAGACAGCATTGACGACGCCGGGGCTGGGGCAGATGTGCCCAGCGATCGCCCCGATGTCGGCCTTGATCGCACTGATGGTGACTTTCATACGAACCTCCTGAAAAATTTATGAGCTTAGAGCTTTAGCGTGCCTTCTCTTTAAGCCTTCAACCAAGGGGGCTAATATCCGAGAGGCTTCACAGATCTCGATCCCGAGGATCTCCCCGCTCTCTTCGTCTATGTCGAGGCTTACGCCTGGGAGGAGTTCCTCGCTGACTGCAGGGCCGTCTCGCCTATGAATGTACAAGATATCAGCTTGCTCATCATAGCGCACACTGTCACGCTCGATCATAAGGGCACCCACCTTCCTGTCTGGATTCTTCTTTGCCGCTGGCTCTCTTTCAGAGCCGAGCTTGTAACCACAACAATTGTATCATGCTCGCGCTCAAAAGCCACCATGATATCGCGCTCCTTCCCCAAGTAATGCCGACGCCCGACAGCAACTTCACGCCCAGAGAGCGCGTCTTGATAATGATCCTCCTGAGCGATAATCTCTTCAATCCAACTCTCAGGAATATGTCGCTCTTGCAGGCGTTTCTGAGCATAGGC
>JAILZC010000277.1 GCA_023512665.1 Candidatus Bipolaricaulota bacterium
CGGCCGTAATCAGCGGGATGGCGGCAAGCGCTCCGGAAGCGGCAAGGAAAGTCCAGTAGGTAATCGGCATTTTTTTTAGACAGCCCGCCCAGATTGAAAATGTTCTCTTGGATGACGCTTAGAGTCTTGCGCGCACGCCTCCGAATATCGTGAGCCCTAAACCGCAGCACCGACCAACCCCACCGCCCTAAGTCAGCGTCTCTCTGCTCGTCGCGCGCTCGAGCCTCTGGGTCGGAGTGCCATTCCTCGCCGTTGCACTCGATATTCAGATTCCCACAAGCGCAGAAGATCGCAAAATCTAAACAATAGACACGATCTCGCTTGCCGATGTAGAACTGCCGCTCGGCGGGTATGCCGGCTTGCTTGAGATGGCGCCACAGCTCGTCCTCGAGGGGGCTTTCATGATAGAGATCGTTGATCTCCTCAGCCCGAAAGAGCTTCTCGACTGTCGTGGGGATAAAGACGATCCGGCGCCATCGCCGGCTCGGAATTGGTTTAGGCAATCGCTCAAGATCGCCGATCTTCAGACAGTAATACTCGTCCTGTGCTCGCGGGTGATCACGCTCGTGAGGGAGCAACTCGATGCGCTTCACTCGATCTACATCGCGCACCTCCGCGTGATAGTTGACGGCCCACTTCTCCGGCCCAAAGACTTTCGTCTGATAGAACGCGAGCTGCTCTAACCGAGCGAAATCTACGCGGGGCGGCGCAGTGCGCACCGGGATCCTGTACCAACGCTCGCGCTGAGCACGCGCAAAGTCAGCCTTGTTGTTCATAATAGCGACCAGCGCCGAGATCGGGGCGTAGGCGGTTCCGGGAGCCATAGTCTTCACTCCTCTATTCTATCTATGCTTAAGATGCTTCGGGCCAACTCATCAATATCTGCTCTACTTGGCTCGAGGATCTCCGCTCCTTCGGCAATGAGCTTCTCCGTCCCTGGGCTGCCGGGCACTGCCAAGACCCGACGTTTCAATTTGAGCGCGTGTCGGGCGGTGTCGAGACTCCCGCTGGGATCGCCCGCCTCGATCACGATGACAGTGTGCGCAAGCGCCGCGATCAACCGATCGCGCATCATCAAGAATGCCCCACAGGGGCCAGCGTTGGGCTCCAGCTCCGAGAGCAATGCGCCGTGAGCTATAATGCGATCAGCCAACGCTCGGTTCTGCTTGGGATAGATGCGCCGCAGCCCGCACCCCAGCACGGCCATCGTCCTGCCGTCGCGCGCATCGAGTGCCCCGCCATGCGCCCACGAATCTACCCCATGCGCCAGGCCACTCACAATAGTGATCCCCCACTCGGCTAAAGTTTTTGCGAGCTCGTGCGTCCAAGCCATCTTCTTATCACCGGAGCCAGGATCAGCTAAGCGACTGCCCACGATCGCTACAGCCCATTGATCGCGAGTCTCCAATGAGCCACGCACGTAGAGCACGACCGGAGCATCGCGGAGATCCCTCAACAAGACGGGATACTCAGCGTCGTCCGGCGTTAAGACTGCGATCCCCTCTCGGCGAAGACTTTCTAGCTCTTGGGCGATCTCTTCTAGAGAAATCTTGTGCAGGGCGACGAATCTCTCTTTGGGAAGTCCACTGAGCGATGCCAACAGATCAGCGTTGGCCTTCCAGATGGCCTCGGCGCTGCCGAGCTGCTCGGCAAGCTGACGGGCTTGGGCTCGGCTGAGCCCATGCGCTCTACTGAGTGCTACCCAATGCAATGCGCTCATGATACCGTGTGCGTGTCAGCGTCAGGACTTTCACGGAACGCGCCCCAGCACGCTTGAGCACGCGCGTGATTTCTTTTAGAGTTTCGCCGGAGTCGTAGAGATCATCTAAAACCAACAGCGATCTCCCACGAACATTGCCCTGGACGGCGAACGCGCCTGCGACGTTGGCGCGCTTCTGCGCGCGGGTGTGCATATCTTTTTGACGATCTGTTGTGCGCGTCTTGCGCAAGACCTCAGTGAGCAAAGGAACTCCTAAGCGTCGCGCCAGCACTTGTCCCACTAAGCTCACGGAGTCATACAAACACACTGTTGAAGGCGGCACCGACACAATGGCGTCTATGGCTTTCAGATCGGGGTGCTGCTCCATTAGTGCGAGAATCTGATCTGCTAAGCGATTTGCAAGATCAATCCGTCCACAATATTTATACTTGCGGACGAGTCGCCCCATCTCGCTGCGCTGCCACGTCCTTTTAAGAAAGCGACTATGGAGATCGAGGGCCCACCCTTGCTCCCAAGGGCCGAGCAACCGTTGCGGGCCAGATGGGATGCGATCATCAGAAGACGGAGATAATAAAGAAAAGAATCGCTGACGAACAGAGCGAAAACTCGCTCTCAGCAGGCTGAAAGATCGTTCTATCATCCGCTTG
>JAILZC010000278.1 GCA_023512665.1 Candidatus Bipolaricaulota bacterium
GGTGACAAGAGTGAAGGAGGACTCCCATTATGAGATCGAAGAGGCGAAATTTTCGGGAACCCCCCAGGCTGTGATTTATACGAAACTGATAGAGGGCCTTATGGACTTTTGGTTTAAAGGGCGGGAACTACAGCAGAAGTTCGAGGTCGAAGCCAACAGGGTAATCGTTGGCATCAAAGGGACAGAAGGGACCATAAAGCTGATCTCGGGCATTACGACCGTCACAGTGACCGAGGGCGAAGTCGAGGTGAGGGATAAGGTAACGGGTGCCGTTTCCACGGTTCGTGCCGGAGAGACAGTCAGTTTTGGCGGAACACCTCCGCCCGGCGGCGCCAAGACCATTGAGCAAGCAATTGATGCCGACGGAGATGGGATCATCAACGATCTCGAGATGCTCCAGGCGCTCCAATATTGGATCAAACAGCAGATCGTCCCCGGCGCAAACAAGACGATTGACGATCTCATGATGCTCTCGCTCTTGCAGAAATGGATCAAGGGGACGCCAGTGCGCAGCCCTGCAAGTTGAGAAGTAGAGCAAGCCAGATAGCTAGTGCCAAGCCCATCTGCGATTCACTCGCGTGACAGAGCTCTTGCCCAAACAAGCGCGTCAGTGTAAAATAGCTACTAGCTACTTTGATCCAAGCGAGGGATACTTATGACGGTCGTGACGGCCAAAGAACTGAAGAATCGAACAGGCCAAGTTTTACAGCGAGTGCGCCAAGGCGAGGATGTCGTTGTTACGGTGCGCGGGGAGCCGGTAGCACGATTTGTACCGATCAAGAAGAAAGACACGAAAACCCGCGAGCAAGAGATGCAGGAGAAGGTGGAGTTCATCCACGAGCTGGCGGGGAAGTACCAGGGCATCATCAGTGTGGACGAGTTCCTCCTCTGGAAGGAAGAAGAGCTCACCCTAGAAGATCAATAACATGCCAGAAGTTTATGTGTTGGACTCCAGCGCGCTTTTGACCTACTTGAACAAAGAGCGTGGTTGGCAGAAGGTTGCAAAGCTGCTGACACGAATGCTGAGTGACGAAGCTGACGTGCTGCTCCATCATATTCATCTTGGGGAGATCTATTATGTCTTCTATCGGAGGGCTGGCCAAGCGCGGGCAGAAGAAGTGCTGGCCGATGTTCAGCACATAGGGATCAAGCTTCAGGATCGCGTCCCTCTTGCGCTTGTGCGAGAAGCCGGTCGTATCAAAGCTTCTTATCAGCTCTCGTACGCTGATGCCTTGGTGGTTGGCTTGGCGCGCTGGCGCGGGGCGCGGCTCGTCTCGTGCGACCGTCGCGAACTGGAGCCGGTAGAGGCCGCGGGCGAAGTAGCCATGCTCTGGGTGCGCTGACTTCACCTTCGCTCCTCTTCAAGATTTACTTCATAGATTTGGTATAGACCCAGACAACTTCATCCGCTATTGAGCGGCTGAATTTGCCTTGCTCCCACTCTGCTACTGTATAGATTAATAAATCAGCAGGGACGGGCAGCTCCAGCGTATCCCAGCGAGCTGCCCGCCTCTCAAAAGATTCTGATGAATGCTCTATAATCACGATGATGTCTAGATCGCTCCCGACCCCCCAGTCCCCACGGGCGTAGGAGCCAAAGTACCCAATGCGGAGCACCTCCGGAAATTCCCCTGCTCGCTGCTCTGCCCAGCAGCGCACGGCCTGGTCAACCGTTTGGGCATCAGGCCATCTGAGCACGGACGAATTCAAGGATCTCACGGGCATAACGGATTGCCTCGCATCATCATTATACCCCAAATTGCAGTCGGGGCGAATTTCGGATATGATCGCTGCAGCGTGGAGGGATCAGTATGATCGTTGTCGCCAATCGCATTCCCATCGCTAAGGGCTACGAAAAGCAGTTCGAGGAACGCTTTAAGAACCGTCAGCGCTTGGTCGAGCAGATGCCGGGCTTTATAAAGTTTCAACTCCTCAAGCCCATCCAGGGAGAGTATTATATCTCGATGACGTACTGGGAGAGCTACGAAGCGTTTGAGAACTGGACGAAGAGTCCGGAGTTTGAGAAAGCGCACTCGGCCAACCCGCCCCCGCCCAAGGAGATGTTCGCGGGGAAGAATATCTTAGAGATCCACGAAGTGATCCTAAGCTCGGACCTCAAGGCCCCTTAAAGCTGCTAATCCCTCACGGAAACGCTTCAGCCCCTCGCGGAGCTGCTCCAGCGAGGTCGCATAAGAGATCCTCACATGGCCCTCAGCCCCGAAGGCCGAACCGGGGACTACGGCCACATGATGGCGCTCCAACAAGAAGCGCGCGAGCTCCACAGAGTTCGCGATCTCGCCGTTGAAGAGGCGCGAGATGTCCGGGAAGATAAAGAACGTCCCCTGAGGCACCGTAAATTC
>JAILZC010000279.1 GCA_023512665.1 Candidatus Bipolaricaulota bacterium
CACCTGCAGGGCATCAGCGATTCGGGCGACGCCATCCCCCTCAAAGATGTCAGGGTCTCGTCTCTGAATGGCGATATTCTCTACGAAGCCTACGTGGACCGATAAAGCACCGTGCGTTCACAAGTTCTCCATAATTAGTCTCTATCATTGCACGGGCCTTGGAAGCCCTCTATAATCACAGAGAGAATTTCACGGGAGGTTGAAGCTCTATGAAGAAAGCGATTCTCATCGTCAGTCTCATAGCGTTGGCGTTCTTAGCCGGCGTCGCTCTTGACTGGTCGTTGCAACGTCACGCTGCTCCGGTGCCGCAAGCGCCGTCCGAGCGTCCGCTCCCACAAGCCCCGGTCACCCTGGCGCAAGCGCCGACGCCCGCCGCAGCGCCGAGCACCGATCTCTTCTCCCAGTTGACCAAGGAGCAGATCGAGCAGTTGATCGTGGCTGCAGGGCAGAATGCAGTCAAGACAGCGATCCGCAAGGCTGGGCCAGCGGTCGTCCAGCTGGAAGTGATCAAGCAAAGCTCCATCCGCAGCCCGTTTCATGAGTTCTTCGATGATCCCTTCTGGCGGCGGTTCTTCGGCGACCCGTTCGACCCGCATCGCGGGATCGAGCGCTCGCTGGGCAGCGGCTTCGTCACGGAATTTCAAGGCCAGAAGATCATTATCACCAACAATCACGTCGTCCAAGATGCGACGAGCATTCGCATTACGTTCCCAGACCGCCGCAGCGTCGAGGGCGAGCTCGTCGGCGGTGATCCGTTCTTGGACGTCGCTGTAGTACGCCTGAAAGATGCCAATGCTCACGCGCTGCCCACGGTCGAGTTGGGAGATTCCGACAAGATCGAGATCGGCGACTGGGCCATTGCTATTGGGAACCCCTTGGGCTTCCAACATACGGTCACGGCGGGGATCATCAGCGCCCTCCATCGGGACTTCCCCAAGCCCGACGGCTCAGGACGCTTCCAAGATATGATCCAGACCGATGCCGCGATCAATCCGGGCAACTCCGGCGGCCCCTTGCTCGACGCGCTGGGGCGGGTCATCGGCATCAATACGGCGATCGCTGTCAACGCCGAGGGGATCAACTTCGCGATCCCGATCAACGCGGCCTTGCGGGTGCTACCCAGCTTGCTTGCTTCGGGCAGGGTGACCCGTGCTTGGCTTGGGGTAGTCATCCAAGAGCTGACCGACGAGATCGCCTCCCAGTTTGGGGTCGAGCCTGAGTCAGGGGTCTTGATCGCTGACGTGCGCCCCGACGGGCCGTCGTATGGGATTTTGCAGCGCGGCGATATTGTTCTGAGCGTGGACGGCAAGCCCGTCAAGAGGGTCTCCGAGCTCCAGCAAGAGATCATGTACCGTCCGGCGGGCTCGAAGGTACAGCTTGAGATCTTGCGCAGCGGAACGCGCCAGACGGTCGAGGTGACTCTTGGGGAGCGCCCCAGCGAGCAAGCCCTCATGGGCCCTGCACCAAGCGTTCCCGCTCAGCCCATCCCGCAGGGTCAGGGCGTTGAGAAGTTCGGGCTGAAGGTGCAAGCGCTCACCCCGGAGCTCGCGCGGCAGCTCAATCTCCCTGCGGACGCCCAAGGGGTCGTGATCGAGTCGGTGCAGCCAGGGAGCAGGGCGTTCTGGGCTGGGCTCCAAGTGGGCGATCTGATTATCGAGATCAACCGTCAGCCCGTCAAGAGTTTGGACGATTGGAACAAGCTCGTGAGCGAGCTTCCTGATGATGCTCGTCTGGTCTTGGCGATCGTCCCCCGTGGCGGGGGCAGCACGCGGTTTGTGCCGTTGCGATAGGCGTTGCAAACCCCGCCGATCTCGATATAATCTGTGTGTAGTGGGGCGCATGGTCGTGCGCCCCACTGCGGAAACAAAGCGCTCGGAGAGTGGCGCAGCCTGGTTCAGCGCGCACGGTTCGGGACCGTGAGGTCGCGGGTTCAAATCCCGCCTCTCCGACTATACAGAGAGCCCGAAGCTTCACGAATTTTTCTTTTTCAAAGTCGGAGTTTGCATTGCACAGTAGAGCCATCTTCTGGTGGTCGCTCTTTCTCAGCTATGCCGCGTTGATCTTCTGGCTCTCCGATAGACCTCTTCCCCCAGGAGTGCCGTTCTTTGAGCTACCCGGCGCTGATAGGGCCTATCACTTCTTCGAGTACGGGCTGCTCTCCTTCTTAGGGCTGCAAGCCTTCTCTCCCCGCACGCGCCGAAAATTTTGGGGCGTGCTCGCGCTCTGCTGGTTCTACGGGCTGACGGACGAAGTCCATCAAGCGTGGGTGCCAGGGCGCAGCGCAGATATTCTGGATTGGCTTGTAGATGGGCTAGGAGTCTTGACGATGGGGTGGCTCTGGAGG
>JAILZC010000280.1 GCA_023512665.1 Candidatus Bipolaricaulota bacterium
ATATACCCCACCCCGTCGAGTACGACACCGACAGCGGTGACCGAGGCGCGCCGACGTCCTCGCCTTCCGAAAGACTCCTCTACTGCTTGCCTGACGCCGCTTCTGCTATGAACGCCGCGACCTCCTTGGGCTCTTGGGGGTTGCTGTACTCAAAGACCCGCACCCCGTTCGTATAATACGCGACATAGCCGAACGCCCCATCTATGACGACGTTATGAGGGACGTTGCCATTCCTGTACTGCCCTAAGAGTCTTATATTTTGGGGATCGGAGATATCAAAGATGCGGATGGGCTCGCCGGGGGCCTCGTCGCCGGTGAAGGCGAGCGTGCCGTCGGGGCTGGGCCAGATATTATGACTTGCCCCGCGCCCGTAGACGTGATGGGCGATCAGCTTGTAGCGCAGCTGCTGGGGGTTGTCGAGATTTTCAAAGTCAATGATCCAAAAGCCCGTGTCCCACGCAGCGGCGTAGAGCCGGTTGCCGATGACCGTGACGTCGTGGACGTTGGTGGGGACTTTATCTTCGAATTCGACGGGGCCGAAGCTGACGGGGTTGGCAGGGTCGGTCAAGTCCACCATGAAGAGTTCGCCCTGGCCGCGCCCGATGGTGGGTAGAAAGCAGACCTTTCCGGCGACGAAGACGTTGTGCACCGTGCCGTAGTCACCGGACTGCACGGTGCTGACGAGCTTGGGGTTCTTCCAGTCGCTGATGTCGTAGATTAAGACCCTGCGGCGGTCGTCAGCGCGTATGAGCCCGCAGACGAGAAAGTTCTCATAGAAGTCTATATCTCTGCAATCGCCGCGGATATCGCGGATATTAATCGTAGCGATTTGGGGGTTCTGGGGGTCGCTGAACTCGACCAAGTGAATGAGCGATCCGGCGGGGACTCCGGCGAGGGTGCCGCGGGCCCACATTCCGGTGGCGTGCCAGGGTTCTCCCCCTACTATGCTGGGGGGGAGTTCGACTTGCTTGATTGGGGCTAAGAGCGACTCACTCGACTGGGCGAGGGCGGGGCGTGCTCTGAGCAAGATGGGGGAGGCCGCCAGGGCTCCCAGGCCCAGGCGCAGGAACGAGCGACGTGTGAGGCTGTGTCTAGCCATACGGCCCTCCTTTGAGTATAGAGACAAGAAGTGTGCTCATTGTATCTGGGCGTGGGGAGAGGTGCAAGCCCCTCGGGGGTCTTGACAGCGAGGGGCTTCTTGTGCTAAGATTTTATTGACAGGAGCGCATGAGACCTTAAAAAAGTGTCGATGGGCCGAAGAACCATAAGGAGGTCCTGCGCCTACGGGGTTCTGTAAGCAAAGGAGGTGGGAACGGAAGTGTAAAGCCAGTCTCACACATCTAGACGTTCTATCTTTAACTCTCGCGTGAGGTGATCCGCAGTGAAGTCTTTGTGGAAGTGGTGTACGGTTGCCGTAGCGGTCGCTCTCTTTGTTGTGTGGGGCAGCCAGGCGCAAGATTGGGTGATTCAGTCAGTAGCTAGTGGGCCCGATTCCGCGAGGAACCGGGTCTTGGAACCGGACGTAGCGGTAGCGCCTAATGGCACTGTCTATATCAGCTACATTGATCAGGCAGCAAACGCTATCAAGCTCAATAAAGTCGGAGCGAATACGGTTGAGCTGGTACGCGATACAGGCCGCGTGGCCGGGACGTCAATCGCGGCTACAGATCAACTTGTCTGTGTGTCGTGGGAGGAGCTCAGCGACGAGTCTGGGGTGCATGAGGTCTGGCAGGCCTGCTGGAACGCTGATCTTTCACCAGCTGGTACCCCCCTGCGCTTGTCTGCTGAAGGGGTTATCGCCGGTCAGGCCAATGGGGCTGGCTGGGAGGAGTTCGGCCTCAACTTCGATAACACCTTCGCTCCCGATGGTACGCTCTATGCCGTCTGGTCGGAGGACTACAGCAAGCTCGTAGCGGCCAAGTACGTCGGTGGCAACGTTCAAGCCTGTGGCGAGCTTCCGCCGTTGCCCATCCCCGATGCTCCCATCCGCTATCCCACGGTCTATGTTGACAATGCCGGTGGGGTATGGGTATCTAGCGGCGATGTCTCCTATCCGCCTGGGCCCAACATCTGGCTCTGGTATTCCAGAGATCAGTGCGCCAGCTGGACGAGCCCAGTGGATCTCAGCCCGACAGGCCTCTACAGCGATGGCGTGGGGCTCGCTCACATCGGCACCGAGCTCTTTGCGGTATATGATGATGACCAGGGAGCCGATCCGGGTACTGCAGACATTAATGCCACCGTATGCGACATGACGCCCGATGGGGCAGCCAACTGTAGGCGCGTTCTTGTCTTCAGAGATGGAGGGTTCCCCCACATCGCTAC
>JAILZC010000281.1 GCA_023512665.1 Candidatus Bipolaricaulota bacterium
CGTTGTCGGGGAAGAACTCGCGGAACTCGTTGCAGAGCTGGGCGGCGAGCGTCTTATTGTGGGCGATGACCAGCGCGGGTTTTTGGACGTTCTGGATGACATGAGCAATAGTAAACGTCTTGCCCGATCCGGTGACCCCCAGCAGCGTTTGGTGTTGTAAGCCAGCTTGGAGGCCCTCGGTCAGTTCGCGGATGGCCTTGGGCTGATCGCCCCGGGGCGTAAACGGCGAGACCAGCCGAAACTCTTGGGTGTCGGTTGACATGGCCGCAGTGATTATAGCCGAGCTATCGGCAAAAGACCAAAGAGAGGGGGGCCCCTTGACAACCGGGAAAGATCGTGCTATGATACCAGCCATCTCGCTCAGAGGAGGCGATGACCATGCTCCGCGTAGGTCTTAGAGCAGAAAAGTCTCGTCTTTGGTTCTTTAGCGCCTCCTTCTTCTTTGGGGCCTTCCGGCCCTAAACACTCCTCTCACTTCTCACTCAGACTGTTCCGGCGGATTGATCCCAAACGAAAATTTTCTCTGTGCTTCAGCAGGAGGTCTTCTATGGTTGTGATTATGAAAGTGGGGGCCAGCGAGAGGCAGATCCACCAAGCCAGCCGCGAGCTCGAACGCCTGGGGTTCAGCGTCCATCGCGTAGATGGGGTCACGCGGACTATTTTGGGGGCCATCGGAGACAAGCGCGGCATTGATCCCCAAAGACTCGCCGTGCTCGATGGCGTCGAAAGGGTCGTGGAGATCACCAAGCCGTATAAGCGTGCCAGCCGGGAGTTCAACCCCGATGGCACGGTCGTCACCGTAGGGGATGTGCAGATCGGCGGCCCAGAATTGGCGATCATCGCTGGGCCATGCTCCGTCGAAAGCGAAGAGCAGATCTATCAATGCGCCCATGTGGTCGCTCAGCAGGGCGTGCGGCTGATGCGCGGCGGGGCGTTCAAGCCCCGCACCAGCCCCTACTCCTTCCAGGGGCTGGGCGAGGCGGGCTTGAGACTGCTGCGTGCCGCTGCCGATCAGTACGGACTCTCTATCGTCACCGAGGTCTTGGACACAGCGCACGTCGAGGTCGTGGCCCGGTACACAGACGTCTTGCAGATCGGCGCGCGCAACATGCAGAACTTCTCCCTGCTGAAAGAAGTCGGGCGCTGTGAGAAGCCTGTCTTGCTCAAGCGCGGCATCGCCGCGACGGTCGAAGAATGGCTCATGGCCGCGGAGTACGTCTTAAACGAGGGAAACAAGAACGTCGTGCTCTGCGAGCGCGGGATTCGCACGTTTTCGGATCACCTGCGATTCACGCTCGACGTGGGGGCCGTCTCGGTGGTGAAGGAGCTCTCGCACCTGCCGGTGATCGTTGATCCCAGCCACGCGGCGGGCGTGCGCACAAAGGTCATCCCCCTCGCGTTGGCGGGGGTCGCTGCTGGGGCCGACGGCCTGATCGTCGAAGTCCATCACGATCCCGATAAAGCGTTGTGCGACGGCCCGCAGGCGCTCCTGCCCGAACAGTTTAAGCTGTTGATGGACGAACTGAGCTTAGTGGCCCAAGCCGTGCGGCGGCGCTTGATCCGACACAGTCCCAATCTGAAGAGCTATGCGCAGAGTTATTAGTCCGGTGCGCAGTCTGAAGGGCGTGGTGCGCGTGCCAGGGGATAAATCTATATCCCATCGGGCGCTGATTTGGGGAGCGCTCGCTGATGGCGCGGTGTGCATAGGGAATCTCTCGCCGGCGCGGGACGTAGCTCACACGGCGATGTGTTTGCAGGCTTTGGGCGTGATTGTGCAGCCCCTCAGCTCTGTCCCTTCACCCTCACCCCCATCCCCTAAGCCCCTCACCCCTGTGCTCCCCTCTCCCTCTCAGGGGAGAGGGGGCGGGGGTGAGGGTGAGCCATCGGGGAGACTCATCCACAACGCCACGGGCTTCTCTCCCCCCTCTCGCGCACTGGACGCAGGCAATTCGGGGACGACCATGAGATTGCTCGCGGGGCTGCTCGCTGGCCAAGACTTCACCGCAACGCTCACCGGCGATGCAAGCTTGCAGAGGCGCCCCATGAAGCGCGTCATCGAGCCGCTCACCCAGATGGGTGCCAAGATCGAGAGCAACGGGGGCTTTGCACCCTTAAAGATCAGAGGGCAGAAGCTTCGTGGGATTCGCTATGAGCTTTCAGTGGCGAGCTCGCAAGTGAAGTCGGCTCTTCTGCTGGAGGGCCTGCACGCCCAGTTGGAGTACCTCTTTTCACCCGGCAACCGGGACGAGCGCCGGCTGCGCGGCCGCGCCATCCGGTTCAAAGGGTCCGCCGCGTTCGCCGAACTGCTTCGCCGCTACGTGC
>JAILZC010000282.1 GCA_023512665.1 Candidatus Bipolaricaulota bacterium
ACCTCCTTCCAGTTTCGAGTACTTTCTTATGTGAGGCAACGATACGATTTGGAGTACTTTTTTGATGAGGCAATTCGCCTCCTTGACTTCCCGATAGCAAAAGTCTATAATCTGAACTATCGAACGGAGTTCAGCCGAGGGTTTCTGCAAATCCTACTGATGCTTCGTTAGAACTCGGGGGGTACGATCTGGCGAACCCTCGTGCGGGAACGCAAGAGGGAGGTGATAGTGAAGTCTTTCCAAAATACTGGCAGGTGTAGGCAAAGCAATAACATCCGTGGGCAAAATAAGCCCTATGAAGGAGGGACAAAGAATGCGTCGCTATCTCTCATTAGCTTTGGTTGTAGCAGTGGGCCTATTCTTAGGCGCCGGTGAAGTCGGGGGGCAGAAGATCGGGGGCAAACTGATCATCGCCCAGGGGACGGACGCTGAATCGGTTGATCCCATTAACTTCAGCGCTTCGCCCACCGCGTCCATCATGGAGCATATCATTCAGACATTAGTGCGATTGGACGTGGAAGAAGTAGGCGGGCAGTTACAGACGACACCCAAAGGGGTCTTGGCAGAGTCTTGGGAGGTCTCAGCGGATGGCAAGACTTGGACGTTCAAACTGCGCCGTGGCGTCAAGTTCCACGACGGCACGGATCTCGATGCAGCGGCGGTCAAGCTGAGCTTGGAGCGGGCACTCCATCCCGATTGCGCGGCGCCCTTCCGCGGCGCGGTGTTGGGGCGCTTGGCCTACAGCCCTGCTTCGCTCACCACCGGAGCAGTCGCGGACAAGAACGCTATAGTCTGGCGGTCCAATCTCTTGCTGGGGCCTGAGGGGAATAACGTCTCCGTGGCTATTGCCAGCGGTGGATCACTAGGGGTAAGCGTCAGTGGTTCAGCGGTCACCGTCACGGCTCCTGGGGGGACAACGGCGGCGGCAGTCATCAAGGCGGTCAACGAGAACGCCGCAGCCAACAAGCTTGTCTGGGCTTCGAATGCCCCCGGCAGCGATGGGAGTGGCGCGGTTGCTCCCGTGGCGGCTACTCGGCTCTCCGGGTTTGCCACATCGGTCGAGGCCCCTGATGCCGCAACGATCCGAATTAGCTTGGCTTCGCCCTTTGCCCCACTCTTGCAGCACCTGGCGCACACCGCAGCAACCATTGTGAGCGCCAAGCGCGTGCGCGAAGCCATCGCCGCAGCTCCTCCGTGCGGCAAGGGCCTCCAAGACAAAGTTGAAGGCACCGGGCCGTTCATGCTCAAGGAGTGGAAGCGCGGCGAGCGCATGATTCTCGTCAAGAATCCCAATTATTATGAGAAAGATTCTGCCGGGCGCACCCTGCCCTATCTGGACGAGCTCGAATGGCGCGTCATCCCCGACGATGCCGCGCGCATGATCGAGCTGGAGAAGGGCGCAGTGCAGATTGCGGTGCGCGTCCCGCCGCTGGACGTGGCGCGGCTCTCGCGCGATCCGAATATCGTGCTCGACTTTACTACCAGCGTGCGCACGATCTATATCGGCATGAACGTGCGCGATCGGATCCCCGATAAGCCCGACGGCGCCCCCAACCCCCTCGCCGACAAGCGAGTCCGCCAGGCGATCAATTACTGCGTGGACAAAGAGGCGATCGTCAAGACGATCATGGGAGGCCAGGCGCGCGTCTCCGATGCCCCTATCGTGCCGCAGGTCTTCGGGTACAGTCAAGTTGGCCCGTATCCTTTCGATCCTGCGCGGGCAGCCGCGCTGTTGCGCGAAGCGGGTGTTTCCCTGCCCCTCAAGCTGAAGCTCCATCACCCGCGGGGACGCTACGTCCGCGATGTCCAAGTGGCCCAAGCGGTTCAGGCGATGCTGGGCACCTGCCGCATCGAAGTGGAATTGATCCCCATGGAGTTCGTCTCGTTCTTGGCCCTGATCAACAAGG
Organism: Candidatus Bipolaricaulota bacterium; assembly: GCA_023512665.1. Classification (GTDB taxonomy): domain Bacteria; phylum Bipolaricaulota; class Bipolaricaulia; order RBG-16-55-9; family DRXL01; genus JANXCC01. The sequence goes on from JAILZC010000282.1 coordinate 1,908, forward strand.
CCCCCAGTGAGGCTGAGCACCAGCTGTATCTCTTGGGTTGGGGCACGATCACGCTCGACGCGGACTACGGGCTCTATTCGCTCTTCCACTCGTCGCAGTGGCCGCCGGGGCCTTTCAATCGCGGGTATTACAAGAACGAAACCGCGGATAGGCTCCTACAGCAAGGTCGCGAGGAACCCAATCCTGATCAGCGCAAGAGGATCTATGCCCAAGCCCAGCAAATCATTTGGGATGATGCGCCTTGGATCTTCTTGCACAGCGAGAGCCAAATCACCGGCATTCGCAAGAACGTCAAGGGTGCCGACGTCCACGTCACCGAACGGTTGATTCTGTGGAAGACCTGGCTCGACTAAAGACCCTGTCCTAGCTCTCCTGCCCCCCTGCAGGGGGGCAGGAGAGCACCATCGC
>JAILZC010000283.1 GCA_023512665.1 Candidatus Bipolaricaulota bacterium
CTGATTGATACTGGGGCACGAGGGCCACAGCGACGTGCACCAGTCGCCCTCCCGGCAGCGTCAGTTTGAGTCGTTCCCCCTGGCGTTCCGCCCGACCCTCCAGCTCCACCCACCGCCCGGCATCATGGCGAAAGACGAATGCTTGAATCTCCGCATCGCGCCAGTCCGCCGGAATGGTGATGGTGAACTCCATCTCTTCAGACTCAAATCCCCCCAGCATCACGTCGAGAAATCGCAACGTATTTGATGGGATTGCGGGCACCTCCGGCGCTGGGCGCGTGAGCGAGCCCAGGTTCTGCGTGCACTGGTTCATGACCACGCTCCTCCTCGTGGAAGCTCTATTTTTTTCCCCAAGAGGGGCACGATGGGCTGTGCCCCTCCTAGGGTGATTTTTTACTTTGCCCCGGTCGCGAGCGCAATCGGTGGAGCCGTATTGAGCACTGCCACGGGGATCTCCGCCGTCACAATATTCGCTTGAGCCTTGACGAAGCACTCCAAGCGCTTCCAGGTGGTGGTCGCGCGGTCGAAGTAGAGCAAGCAGAGCTTGCTCTCGTCCAGCCCCTTGATCTCGGCGTCGGTGTACTCGACCTCGACCTGGGCGACGCCCGCCCTCATGCCACTGGCGAGCACGCTCACGACCTTCACCGGGTTCTCCAGCAACGTGCGCTGCTGCGGGAACCCGTTGCGGTACTTCGCCACGATGATCACGCCGTCCGCGTTGACGTCTACGTTATAGAAGCGCAGCTGGATGCTGGCGGTCGTGCTCGCGTCAAACTCCGCACGCCCGTTGCCGAACTTTCTGAAGATCCACCCCGTGACAGAATTCTCGACAAGTTCGGCCGTTGGGGCCAACAGCCACGGCATGACGATGGGACACTGATAGCTGGGGACCCCATCGGCCGTGCAATCGCGGTTGACCCGAATCCCTATGACGCTGTCGCCACGGCCCTCAAAAACCCCTGAGGGCCCGCTGGGGTCGCCCCACCAGCTGCGGTCGGCACGGATGGTCGTCTCGTCCAGCCCACTGGCTAAGCGCAACCCAAACTGGGTGTTGCCGACGATATCGTTAAATTCGAGGTCAATCTTGCTGGAGCCCGTGCCCAGGTCTATGCCCCCTTGGCTGTTCTGAAGGACTTTGTTGTGGTCGAAGCTCACGCCGGTCGTCTCGACGAAGAAGACGCCGGCCCAATAGTTCCCAGAGATCGTGTTCTGGCGGACGTCGAGCTCCGTCGCCCCCTGGGCGTTGATCCCGTACCCACGGTTCATCTCGATCGTATTGGCGACGAGATCGTTGTTCCTGGCCCCGTTGACGAGGCGCACGCCTTCTTGTTCGTTCTCCCTGATCTGGTTGAGCTGGAGGATGGTATCGTTGGTGCCATCGAGCACCACGCCGGCCTCGCCGTTGAAGAGAATCTGGTTCTCGCGCAGCGTATGGCGAGCGGTCTTTTCTAACAAGACCCCGACCTTGCCGTTGTCTTTGATCACGTTATTGGCGAACGTGTCGTTGCGCGCCCGCTCGGCCACACGAATCCCGTAGCCGTTGTTGCCGGAGAGCTCATTGGATCTGAAGGTGTTGCGGCCGTCGCTCTCCTGGACGAAGATGCCGTCCTCGTGGCTGTCTTTGATAGAATTCTCTTGGAAGGTGTTGTTGCTGGGGGCGCGGCCCGACTCTTGGGCCACGAGCTTCACCCCGAAGCTGTTCGTGAGAATGGAGTTCTTCAGAAAGACGTTGCCGCTGACATCGCCGGAGAGCAAGACCCCTTCGGCCCCGGCGCGCGCGTTGTTGGCGATCGTATTCCCCTGGACGGTGTTGCGCTTGGCGGAGCGTTCCCCCTCTTTGATCGCTATGCCCCCGGCGCTATTATTGACCAGCTCGTTCTCGCGGACTTCGTTATTATCCGAGGCTTGGACGGTGATGCCGTAGACGCCGCTCGAGAGTATCTTATTCTTGAGAATCACGGCGCCGTTGGCTTTGTCTAATTTGATGCCGTCCATAGCGTTGTTGGTGATCTCGTTGGTGGAGATTTCCGTGCCGTCGTTGTCGGTGACGAAGACGCCCTCCCCGCGATTTAAGATAATCTCGTTGCGGCTGATGACGGCGCGGTCGGAGTCGGCCCCGACGAAGACGCCGATACTCCCGTTGCTGCGAATCTTGTTCTCTTCTAGGCGCAAGTTGTTCAGCCAGGGGGATTGACCTGTTGGATTTTCGTCGTGGCCGTATAGGATAAACGGATAGCGGCCCTCAATCGAATGAGCCATGGCCTCCCTGTCCGCTTGCGCCGTGAGATTATACC
>JAILZC010000284.1 GCA_023512665.1 Candidatus Bipolaricaulota bacterium
CCACCGGGCTGGGCGCGCTACGCCCCCCAACGATCTTGGGCGCGATCACCAAGAGAATTTTGTCTATAAGCTTTTCGCGCAAGAAACTCCATGCGATCTCCGAGCCCCCTTCGATCAAGAGACTGTCAATCTGCTCTTGGGCAAGCTTCTGTATTAAAGCGTGCAAGGCGACACGGCCGCCCTCCGTCGCGGGCAGCCGCCAGACCTCCACGTGAGCCTGCCGCAGGGCTTGCTCTTTTTCGGAGGGCATGGCGTCCGTCGTCGCGATGATCGTGCGAATCTCTCCTGCGGAGCGCATGACCGCAGCGTCCACGGGGATGCGCCCGTGGGAGTCCAAGATGATGCGGATGGGCTGGCGTCCCCTCACCCCTTCTCCCCTCTCCCTCACAGGGGAGAGGGGACGGGGGTGAGGGTGGAGTCGCACCGTGAGCTGGGGGTCATCGGCGAGCACCGTGCCGATGCCTACTAAGATCGCGCGATGGCGACGACGCAGCTCGTGGGCAAATCTCAGAGATCTTTCTGAAGAGATCCATTGAGAGTCGCCGGTGCGAGTGGCGATCTTGCCGTCAGCGGTCATGGCCATCTTCAACGTCATGAATGGCAAGCCCGTGGTCTTGAACTTGAGATAGATCTCGTTGAGCTTGCGGGCCTCTCTCTCCAAGAGCCCCTCGATGACTTCGATGCCCGCCCCTTGTAAGCGCGCGATGCCGCGCCCGTTGATGCGCGGGTCGGGGTCACGCACCGCGACAAAGACTCTGCGGATCCCCGCATGGATAATCGCGTCGGCGCAGGGAGGGTTGTGCTTGCCGGGGGCCGCGACACATGGCTCCAAAGTCACATAGAGATCGGCGCCGCGGGCGTGCGGCCCAGCTCGCTGTAACGCCACAGATTCCGCATGAGGGCCACCGAACTCCTCGTGCCATCCTTCACCGATCACTCTGTGCTCTTTAACGACGACCGCCCCGACCAGGGGGTTGGGGCTGGTCCAGCCGGCGCCGCGCTCGGCCAGCTCCAGCGCACGGCGCATGAACTCCTCGGGGCGAACCATGTTATTGAGGCTTCTTCGGGCCACCGTAGATGATATAGACAGGTGTGCCTTCTAAAATCCAGTCTACCTGCCGCTGGCTTCGTGCCTCAGCAATCCGGCGAATCCGCTCCTCATCCCGCCCGTAGAGCACGAGGTAAGCTCCTTCATCAGTCTTGACGTACACCTGGTAACTGATTTCAGGGTACTTGCGATGGATAGCCTTGCCGATCTCCTCGGCCTTGGCGCGAGCACCTTGGTAATCGAGCTCATACTCTGCCGTAGCTTTAGCTTTCGACATCTCTGAGCACCTCCCTCTGCAAGTGACTCACAAACTCTTGGCAATGCTTCAGCAATCTTTCTGCACGCTTCCTTCCGAGCGTTGTATCGCTGTAGTCAGCTTCCTCTCTTAACTTCAAGGCATCGGGAAGCGCCTTAGCTAATGCAGCAGGCAGCATCTTACGCCGGTGAACCAGTTCTCGCGCTATCGCGGCGTGGACCCACGCATGGCTATATCTCCCTACCTGAGAGGGATGAATCCCCAGCCGCACCAACGCAGCGATCGCCATTTGAAACATAGCATAATAACATCGACTCGCGCAACTGTTATAACACTCGGCCTCAAAGAGAATGCGTGCCGCTTTCAAGGATTCCTTCGCCTTCTCCAGGTAGCTTGCCATCACCGCAGTCGCAGCGCCAGTTCCATCAGCGTCGGAATGGAAAATCTCTGGATGAGCACGAGTAACAAGATTAACACCATCGGCGAGAGGTCAATCCCCACGGGCATGTTTCTCAAGAGATAGTACCGAATCGGCGCGAGGAGCGGCTCGGTCACCGCGTGCAAGAACTGCACGATAGGATTGTACGGGTTGGGCTGCACCCAACTGATAAAAGCGCGAATGATCACAATCCAAATATAGATCGTGATCGTCCAATCCAGCACCGTGGCTACAGCTAAGAGTAAATTCTTCAGGGCGAACATGGTCTGAGATATTATACAAAAACGCACCGGCTCCGCTCGACCGGAGCCAGGCGGTATGACAGGCTTCAGAAACTCAGGCTCAACTCCGCAATCTTCTCGTCTTCGCGCTCACTTGCTCCGTGCTGCTTCCACCAGCTTTTCTGCCAGCCAAACGTTGATCAACGTCTCTATGGACACGCCTTGAGCGTGAGCGCAAGCGGCCAGCTTCTTCGCCAACTCCGGTTCAAGCGCAACCAGAAACGAGCGCCGTTGGATGTCTACCTCAAAGTGC
>JAILZC010000285.1 GCA_023512665.1 Candidatus Bipolaricaulota bacterium
CTCAAGCCCCGGGAAAAGGAGTTCAAGAATTATTTAAGGATCAAGCTGGCGGCAGACGAAGAATGGAGATGGGTGGAGATTACGGGCGACAGTCTTTTGGAAAAGGGAGGAGAGCCCGATCTCGCCGACAGTCCGGTGATGGACGTGGTGGGCAGGCTTAAAGTCTACCGTTATTTAAGGGAAAAAGCAGAAAGAGAAGGCATTCGTTTAAAGCCGCTGGCTAATTTCGGCGGGCTTACCATGGTCCTGTTAACGGTCATGCTCCTGACCGCCCTCGTCTTATTTTTGAGGAACCGCTAGACGCGCGACCAGCTCTTCGTCCGGGTTGACGGTGATGGTGCGCTGTTCTTTGTAGATAACGAAGCCGGGCCTGGCGCCGCGCGGTTTTTGGACGTTTTTGCGCAGGGTGTAATCCACGGGCACGTTTTGAGAGTGCCTGGCCCGGCTGTAATAGGCTGCCAGGGCGGCCGCCTCCTGCAAGGCGGTGGGGGTCGGCGTACGGTTGTCTGCGCGGATGATCACGTGCGCGCCGGGACGATCCCGCGCGTGGAGCTAGTAATCTTCCCGAGCGGCGCCACGGACCAGCTCGTCGTTCTGTTTACTCGATCGCCCCACCCAGACCCGATACCCCCGGATGACGAACTCTCGCGGGCCTACTGCGTGAGCGGGCTCTCTGCTCTGGGGCTCGCGCGGGAGATACCCTCCAGCCCCCAGCTCCGCGCGAATCTCTGAGAGATCGGCGTCGCTCTCGGCGTGCTCGAGATAATTCTCAACGCTCTCTAGATACTCCAACTCTTGGCGCAGCTCCGCCACGCGAGCGGCGAGCTTCTCCTGGGCGCGCTTCAGTTTTTTGTATCGTTCGAATTTTTGCTGGGCGTTCTCCACGGGATCGAGGGACGGGTCGAGCTGTATCGCCTTTCTCGTCCCATCGAAGAAGTCTTCGAGTTCGATCTTGTCAAGACCCTTGCGCAACTCCGCCAGATGCGCCAGCAGCAGCTCGCCCTCATGGCGAAACCGCTCGTAGTCTCTCGATCTCTCTAAGTCTTGCGCGACGCGCTCCAGAGCGTGGCGCACCTTCGCGCAGTGTCCACGGACGATCTCGCGGAGCCGGCGCTGCTCTTGAGCAAAGGGGCTGATCTGTGGGGCAAGGCGCACATACGCATCGAGGGCTTGGGAGAGGGTCGGGAAGCTTTCACAGCGCAGATGCGCATAGAGCTGCAGCGGGACGGGGGAAATATCTATGGGTCTATCGTCGTCGAAGTACAGGGACGGAGAGGGCTGTTCGCTGATGCTCTCCCAGAGTTGGCGGGTCGCGCCCCACAGGGCCAGGCGGTGCTCGGCTGTGAGCGAAGCGACGGGCCGAGCGGGATCGAGCTGAGCGCGCAGGGCGATCTCTTTAGCCAGACGAGGCCCGATCCCGTCTACGATCTGCAAGAGCGCCTGGGCGATCTCTGGCCCCACCTCACCCCTCCCCAACGAGGGGGCGGGGGAGAGGTTCGAGAGGGGCTGGGTGGAGAGCCGCGCGAGAAACTCTTCTTGGGTCATCGTTCGTGGGTCGAGCTTCTCTTGAGCGGGCGGAGCACGATAGATCTCACCCGGACGGAACGAGCGCCGCCCAACCGTAGATGTGAGGGCTCCCAAAATCGTCTCGTGGCGCAATAAGATGATATTCGTGTGCTTGCCTAATAACTCTGTTCTCAGAATATACTCTTCGCCGTGGCGAATAGAGAGATCGAGAATGCGTTCAAGGCCGGGCTGGCTCACGCCGACGATAATCCCGTTGCGCAGATATTTTCGCAGCAGCATACAGAACGCCGGCGGTCTCTGGGGGTTGGCAAACCTTTGCGTTGTGAGGTGGACGCGCGGCTGTTCCCCGGCCTCGAGGAGCAAGCGCCTCTCTTCCCCGGCCCACAGCTCCAGGGTGATCGAGCTTGGCTGGGGCTGGAAGACCCCCTGGACGCGGCTGCCGCGAAGACTCGCGTTCAGCTCAGCCGCCAGCGCACTCACGGTCAGGCCGTCAACGTTCATAGCTCGATACCCCTCCCCTAGCCCCTCCCCGAGCCGGGAAGGGGGTCGGGGGGTTAGGTCCTTCAGCACAGATCGCCAATTCACGATTATAACAGACAGGAGCCTGACTGCCAGTTGAGCGCCCTGGGCAGCTTTGGTAGAATCTAAGTAGGGCGCTCAGTCGTGTGCCTTGAAAAGACTGCAAGATCACAAAAGCCGTATGTGAAGCCAGAAATCGAGCGTACACACCCCAAAAGAGTCAGAAATTGC
>JAILZC010000029.1 GCA_023512665.1 Candidatus Bipolaricaulota bacterium
GGCAACGAATCCCATTTCGAGTACTTTCTTATGTGAGGCAACAGGACTGCTGCCCTTCTCTAACTCACCCTGACCCTCTCCGTTCACGGAGAGGGAACAGATGAGGTTGCACGGGACTGTGACAATGGCTATAATCTTCCCTGTCATAGATCAGCCTCAATTATGAGTTTTATCACAGATCGCAACGAGCTGGGGGAATCCGAACGAATATGCAAGCGGCGTTGACTTCGGTTGTGTTGGTCGTGATCGTTCTGGGAGCGTTGATCCTGGCGGCCAGCGGCATCTGGTGGTTCACGCCCTTAGCCTCAAACTGGAACGAGATAGATGGCGCCCTGCTCCTCACGTTGGCTGTGATTGGCCTGGCGTTCGTTGTGCTCAATATTGTCTTGGCGTATTTGGTGCTGCGCTATCGGTACCGCGAGCAGAGCCGCGCTCACTTCCTCCCCGACAACCCCAAGCTCGAAAAGATTCTCATCGGAATTACAGCGTTGGGGATTGTGATTCTGTTGGCGCCGGGGCTTTTGGCGTACTCGCGATTTATCAGCCCACCTCGCGACGCCCTGACTATCGAAGTGTTAGGGGAGCAGTGGCGCTGGAGCTATCGCTACCCCGGCCCCGACGGAAAACTCGGCCGTGCCAATCCCAAGCTCATCAGCCCGAAAAATCCCTTCGGGGTTGATCTGACCGACCCTGCGGCCCTGGACGACATCCTCTCATATACGGAGCTCCATCTGCCCGTCGGTCGCCCGGTTGTATTGCATATTCGATCTAAAGATGTGATACACAGCTTCTTCATCCCCAGCTTTCGCGCCAAGATGGACGCCGTCCCCGGCATGGTGACGCACTATTGGTTCATCCCCACGGTCATGGGAAGATTCCAAGCCGTCTGCGCCGAGCTGTGCGGCATCGGCCATCATCGTATGCAGAGTCCCGTTCTTGTCGAAAGAGTAGAAGACTTTCAGCAATGGCTCGCAAAACAGCCGACCGTCGCCGCGACCGTCAAACCCTAGCCCTCACCCCTGTCCCCTCTCCCCTGCGAGGGAGAGGGGAGAAGGGGTGAGGGGCATTGGAGTGAAAGATTATGTCAGAGAAGACTCACAGAGAACACGGAGGCTTCTGGAGCCGATACATCTTCAGCCAAGACCACAAAGTCATCGCTGTCCAATACACGATCACGGCGCTGCTCATTGGGCTCTTTGGGTTGGTGCTCTCGTGGCTCTTGCGCTTGCAGTTGGGCTTCCCCGGAAGTTTTCAGTTTGTAAACCCCGGCTCATACTATCAGATGCTGACCCAGCACGGCATGATCATGATCGTCTATCTGTTGACGGCGATCTTATTGGGAGGGTTTGGGAACTATCTCATCCCGCTGATGATCGGCGCCCGCGACATGGCTTTTCCGTTCTTAAACATGCTCAGCTACTGGGTCTATCTGCTCTCGGTGATCGTCCTGATGGCAGCGTTCTTGGTGCCCGGCGGGCCGACGGGGGCGGGCTGGACGCTCTATCCCCCGCTATCAGCCTTGCCCAACGCCGCGCCGGGGTCGGGATGGGGCATCAAATTGATGCTCGTCTCTCTCGTGATCTTCATCGCCGCAGCGACGATGGGCGGCCTCAACTACGTCACGACCGTCTTGCAGTGCCGCACCAAGGGGATGACTTTGATGCGCATGCCCCTATCGGTCTGGGGGATCTTTATCGCGTCGGTGATGGCGCTCTTTGCGTTCCCGGCGCTCTTTGTCGGCGGGGTGATGCTCTTATTCGATAATCTTTTGGGCACGAGCTTCTTCATCCCCGCGGTGACGCTCTTGGGGCAGCAGCTCCCCCGCGAGGGTGGCAACCCCTTGCTCTTTCAGCACTTATTCTGGTACTTTGGGCACCCCGAAGTCTATATCGTGATCTTGCCGGCGATGGGCATCGCGTCGGACTTAATCTCGACGCATTCGCGCAAGCCGATCTTCGGCTACAACGCGATGGTGATCGCTATGGCCGCGATCGCCTTCATTGGGTTTATCGTCTGGGCGCACCACATGTTCGTGAGCGGCATGAACCCGTACTTTGGGTTCTTCTTCGCCGTGAGCACGCTGATCATCGCGATCCCCTCCGCCGTCAAGGTCTACAACTGGCTGCTGACGCTCTGGCGCGGAAATATTCGCTTGAATGTGCCCATGCTCTTTGGCATCGGCTGGATCAGCACGTTCATCATTGGGGGTCTGACGGGGCTCCCCTTGGGGAACGTCATTGCTGATGTGCCCCTGCACGACACGTACTTCGTCGTGGGGCACTTCCATTTAGTTATGGGCGTAGCGGCGCTCATGGCGATCTTTGGGGGCATCTATCACTGGTTCCCCAAAGTGACGGGTCGAATGTTTCATGAAACTTTGGGCAAGCTGCACTTTTGGGTGACGTTCGTCGGGGCGTATGCGATCTTCTTCCCCATGTTTCTGATGGGGATCTTGGGCGTGCCGCGCCGGTACTTTGATTTCAATGTGTTGCAGTACCTGCCGCCGCAGACTAGCGCATTGAACATAGCGATCACGGTCGCGGCGCTGACGGTCGGGGCCGCGCAGCTCATCTTTTTAGGGAATCTGATCTGGAGTGCCCTGAAGGGCAAGAGAGCCGAGGCCAATCCCTGGGGGGCGACGACGCTCGAATGGCAGACGCCCACGACTCCCCCTCCGCACGACAACTGGGGTGCAGAAATCCCGACAGTCTATCGTTGGGCCTATGATTACAGCGTGCCGGGAGCCGAGCGCGATTTCATCCCCCAGAACGTTCCCCAAGCTTCGCTTGACGTTCATCTTCGCCAGCCTGCGGCTGGCGAAGGCGTACGGTCCAGGCGGGAGCCTGGGGCGAATCTGGGAGGTGACAAGATATGACGAACAGCCCAAACGGTCATAGGGTTCCCCTCACACCAGCTCGCTTGGGGGTCTGGCTCTTTCTTGCTGTAGCGACGATGATCTTCGCGGCGCTGCTGAGCGCGTACATCGTGCGCATGGGCTCTTCGGATTGGCATTCGCTGCCCAAGCCGGGGCTGCTGTGGGTGAACACCGCGATCTTGCTCTTCAGTAGCGCCGCGCTCCAGTGGGCCACCATCGCTGAGCGTCAGGGTGCTCACAGAAACGCACAGATCGGCTTTGTCGCTGGAGCGGTGCTCAGCGCGCTCTTCTTGCTGGGGCAGATATGGGCGTGGGTTGTGCTTCACAAGCTTGGATATTTTTTGAATACGAATCCGTCGAGCAGCTTCTTCTATCTTCTAACGGCGGTGCACGGGGTGCATTTGCTCGGTGGGCTGATCGTCGCGGCGTGGACGGTGCGTACTACTGAGCGCTTACAGTTATTTGTAATATACTGGCACTTTCTCACTGTCGTGTGGGTGATGCTCTTTGGACTGATTGTGCTGACGTAAATATCCCCCTCACCCCCGCTCCCCTCTCCCTCAGAGGGGAGCGGGGCTAGGGGTGAGGGTGAAGAAGAGGTATCCTATGGCGCAACAAACTCTTGAAGAGCGAACAAAAGCCTTGCCCCGATGGTTGCGCGATCTCGTGGCCGATTGGTCCTCGGACCAACAGACGTTCAAGGTCAACTGGGGCAAGGCGATGATGTGGATCTTCATCGTGAGCGACATATTTGTCTTTGGCTCGTTTCTGTCGGCGTATGCCGCGGCGCGGCTGAGCGCCACGCTCCCCTGGCCCGACCCCGCGAAAGTCTTCGCCCTGCACATTGGGGAGAGCGAAGTCCCGCTCCTGCTCATCGCGATCATGACGTTCGTGCTCATCAGCAGCAGCGGGACGATGGCCATCGCCGTCAAGTACGGCTACGAGCGCAACCGCGCCAAGGCCGCGCTCTTTCTCACGCTGACGGCGCTGTTGGGCCTGGCGTTCTTGGGGATGCAAGCATTCGAGTGGACGAAGCTCATCAGTGAGGGCTTTCGCCCGTGGGCAAATCCCCTTGGCGCGCCGCAGTTTGGCTCGTCGTTCTTTATGATCACCGGCTTTCACGGGCTGCACGTCACCGCCGGGGTGATCTATTTAGCTCTAATCGCTTCGCAAGTCCTGCGCGGCGCTTATGAGAAGATCGGCTACCAACGGGTGGAGATCGCCGGGCTCTACTGGCACTTTGTCGATTTGGTCTGGGTCTTCATCTTCGCGTTCTTCTATCTCTTTTAGGGGGTGAGAGACTATGGAACACTCTGGCGAGCAGCATCATCCCATCAGAGTCTATCTGGTCGTGTGGGGCTTGCTCTTCCTGCTGAGCATCATGTCGTATCTTGTGGACCTCTTTGAAGTGCGTCCCAAGGAGCTGGCATGGTTTCTGATCACGGCGTTTGCGCTGCTCAAGGCCGGACTGATCGTAAGCTACTTTATGCACGTGCGATTTGAGCGGCTCAGCCTCGTCTATGCGATTTTACTTCCTCCGCTCTTGATCGTAGCGCTGACAGCCTTCGTGATGGCCGAGGGCGGGTATGTCTTCGACGTGCGCGCGCTCTTCTTCGGGAGGTGATTCTCTGTGCGAGTTGGGGCCCTGACAGCCACGCTGATCTTTCTCTCAGAGAGCTTGGGCTTTGCCGATCATGAGCTGCGCAAGAGCGTCTTTGAGTCCTTAGGCCCAAACGCGTGGGGGATGTATATTTTACTGCCCATCCCGTTCATAGCATTAGGGATTATAGGGTATTTTGTCTATCGCGCCTGGAGGGCGTCAAGCTCAGAGAGCACGCCCCCGTCGCTCAACTGATATGCAGACTTCTGCGCTCTTTCGCCGACTGAGCTTTGTCACTCTTCTTGTGACTTTCGGGCATCTGCTCTTTGGCAACATTGTGAGCGGGACGGATTCGGGGATGGGCTGTGGCCCCCACTGGCCACTCTGTCAGGGGCAGCTCTTCCCTCCGCTCACCGATCCGGCGCTCGTCATCGAGTGGACCCATCGGCTCTTCGCGGTACTTGTGGGATTGAGTATTCTTGCGACGACGCTGGTCGCCTGGCGGCGCGAGCGTCGCTTTCTTGGCCTGGCGACGGCCTCGCTCGTGCTCGTGATTATCGTTGGTGTGTTGGGGGGCATCACGGTCTTGCTGGAGTTGCCCAAAGCTATCTCTACGGCGCACTTCGCGTTGGGGTCGTTGCTCTTTGCGTTGCTTGTAGTGCTGACGAGCCTCTCCTTTGGCCCAAGCTCCTCCATGGTGCACCTTGACGCCGGAGGCGGCAAGACAAATGGTCCAGGCGAAGCCTGGATGCACCGCTGGGCGCTCGTTTCAGTAATTCTGATCTATCTGCAATCGGTCCTAGGGGCGTATGTGCGGCACAGCCAAGCGGGGCTGGCCCTGCCCCTCTGGCCCTTCTTGACGTTCTTTCCCAACTTAGAGATTGGCCCTATTGCCCATCAGTGGTCGCATCGGCTCGTGGCGCTGATCGTCCTGGGGGTCGTCTCGCTCACGGCGACGCGAGCGATCCGAGCGGGCTATCCCGCTCTTGGGGTGAGCTCTCTCGTGCTCGTTCTCGTTCAGATCGCCCTAGGGGTGCTCACGGTCTGGACGCTCCTCAACCCCCTGATCGCAATGCTCCATCTTGCGGGAGCCCTGGCGCTGCTTGGGGTCGAGATTGTTCTGACAGTGCGCAGTTGGCCACGCCCTGAAAAGCTCAGCAGCCGCGCACCCGTGGGGGAGGCGCTATGACGACCGTCGCGCAGCGCACAGCCCTGCGCCAGGCAGTTTCAGACTATTTGGCTCTGACCAAGCCCCGTATCACGCTCTTAGTCTTGGTAACAACGGCGGCGGCGTTTTGGGTTGCTGCAAAGGAATCATTTTCGCTTGGGCTCTTCGTGATCACGTTAGCAGGAACGGGATTGGCGTCGTCAGCCGCTGGGGTCTTGAACTCTCTTCTCGATCGCGATGTAGACGCGCTCATGGCGCGCACGTGCGCTCGTCCGCTGCCAGCGGGGCGCGTGCCGCCTCTCTCGGCTCTGCTCTTTGGGACTGCTCTCACTGTGAGCTCTTTCACAGTGCTCGCGTGGGGAGCCAATCTTCTCGCAGCGGGCTTGGCGCTCTGTGCGATTCTCTTCTATACTTTCATCTACACGCGCTGGCTCAAGCGCACCTCGCCCCTCTGCACGGAGGTCGGCGGGATCGCCGGGGCTCTTCCCCCCGTGATCGGGTGGGCCGCGGCGACGGGTGGGGTTGAGGCTCCGGCGCTGGTGCTCTTTGGAATCTTATGGCTCTGGCAACCCCCGCACTTTTGGGCGTTGGCGCTTGGGCGAACTGAAGAGTACCGTGCGGCGAACCTCCCCATTCTCCCCGTGGTGCACGGCGCAGAGGCCACACGCCGCCGAAGCTTGCTCTACACGCTGGCGCTCCTGCCCGTAAGTCTCTTGCTCCACTATCCGTTGGGCATTGCTGGGGCCTTCTACGCTGCGGGAGCGGCGGTGCTAGGAATGGGGTTGATCTATCTTGCGTGGCGGGACTGGCGCTCCCCAAGCCCGACGGGGGAGAAGAAACTCTTTCTCTACTCCATGCTCTATCTGGCGCTCGTCTTCTTGTTGATCGTGTTGGATTCGTGACTATGAACGCCATCGAGCTGATCCCCACAGCCAACGCCGCGCTTAATCTCATGAGCGCCGTTTGTATCTCTTTGGGGCTGTACTTCATCACGCGTGGGCAGCGAGAGAGTCACCGACGGTTCATGGTGATGGCGTTTGGGCTGTCTGTGCTCTTTTTAGTGTTATATGTGATTCGCTATGCGCTGACTGGCCCCACGCCCTACACCGGCCCGGCTCGTTCGCTCTACTTATTTATATTATGGACGCACACTCCCCTAGCCGCGATCACGCCCATCTTAGTTCTCATAACGCTGCGCCGGGCGCTGCGCGGGGACTTTGCCCACCATAAGAAGATAGCCCGTGTGACGTTCCCCATCTGGCTCTACGTCTCCGTGACGGGGTTGATCATCTACGGGATGCTGCACTACCTCCAAGTCCGTTAATTCGCGTTAGCGGACATCAGGACGGGGTCTGCTCTTCTCAGAAAACTCTCTACGGGGCAGTATTTTTTAAGCATCGTCTCGTAAAACGGTCTCTGCTGCCCTTGAAGCCGACGGAACTTCTTTGGTGTTCGTCTTGGGGCACGGCAAGCCAAGGGAGCGCGGTTTTAGTGGGATTTTTGCAAAAAGCCCCTTGCTGTGATGAAAATCACGCTCAGGCCGTGACCGGCGCTCCCGCCCTAGTTCACTTTTTAGGGGAATGGATGTCTATAGGTGGTGTAATCGGCGTCACTGTCATATCTGTGGGGAGTGCGTACAATCAAGCCAACGCTAAAGGGGGGATAGACGAATGCGGAATCGCATATGGTTCAGCAGGATGCTGACGCTCCTGCTCGTGGCGATGCTCTTGGGCGTCGGGGCCACAGCTTCGGCCCAGGACGACAAGAGCGTCAAGGATAAGGTGGCTCAGCTCGAGAAACAGCTCAAAGAGCTGGAAGCCGTGGTCAAGTCGCTCTCCATCGAGCTGCAGAAGCTCACCCAAGCCGGAACCGGCGAGATCGAGAACATCCGGCCGAGGCTCTTTGCCGTGGAACAGTTGGCCAAGGACCTCTCGTTCGATCTCAAGAAACTCGGTGGACGGATCAGTAACGTAGAAGGGCAAGTCGAGCAGCTCGCCGAGCTGCCCCAGCAGGTGATGGATCTCAAGTACAGCGTTGGGGAGCTCTCGAGCCGCATGAAGGCCAATGAACTGGCCATCGGGCAGCTGCGCGATCAGATCGAAAAGCTCGCGGGTATGCAGGCCCTGGTCATTAACTTACAGGGAACCGTGGGGACGCTGAGCAATCGCGTCGAGGTAGTCGAGAAGGGCTTAGCGGCTTTGACTGACCAAGTGGGCAAGCTCCAAGCCCTCACGCCGTTGGTGAGGGGACTGCAAGATACGACGGCGAATTTGAGCGTCCGTGTGGGACGTATTGAGGAGACGCTCGTCAAGCACACCCAGCAGTTGGAGCAGCTGTCGGGCGTGCCCGGCGCTGTGGTGAACGTTCAGAACTCTGTGGGGGAGCTTGCTAGTCGCACCAGCAGCCTTGAGGGGAATTTTGCGCGATTGCAGGAGATCGTCGCGTCCTTGCAAGATATGGTGAGCAAACCGATTGCATTACCGCCGTCAACCCGGAGGATTTCGCCGGTGATGTAACGTGCGGCGGGAGAGGAGAGGAAAAA
>JAILZC010000286.1 GCA_023512665.1 Candidatus Bipolaricaulota bacterium
CTGCTCGAACGCTTCACCTGACTTGATGACGACGCCGAACTTTGACGCCGCTCCGATCGCGCTGATCACCGTCACGGGCACCGCGATGGCCAGCGCGCACGGGGATGCCGCAACCAGGACGACGAGGGCGCGTTCGATCCAGAACGCTGGGTCGCCGAAGATCGCCCCGAGTATCGCGATGAGTGCGCCGAGGATCAGGACGCCAGGCACGAGGGGTTTCGCGATCCGGTCGGTCAGTCGCTGGGTCGATCCCTTCCGCGACTGTTCGGCCTCGACGATGTGCACGATCCGGGCGAGCGAGTTGTTCTGTGCCGTGGTGGTCACCTCCACCTCAATGGCGCCGGTACCGTTGATGGCGCCGGCGAAGACCTCATCGCCGGGCATCTTTTCGACGGGGATAGATTCTCCCGTGATCGGCGCTTGGTTGACTGAAGAATTTCCGACAAGCACGCGCCCGTCGAGGGCGATCCTCTCTCCAGGCTTCACGATAAGAGTCTCGTCAAGCTTGATCTGATCTAGAGGGAGCCAGAGTTCTTCCCCATTGCGGCGCACGCGCGCCTCGCTCGGGGCAAGTTTTATCAGCTCACGCAAGGAGCGACGCGCGCGCTCGACGGAAAACTCTTCGAGCAGCTCGGCCAACGAGAAGAGAAACGCTAAGCTCGCGGCCTCGACATATTCTCCGATGATGATCGCCCCAACAATCGCGAGACTCATCAAAGCATTAATACCAAGCGAAAATGTCTTGAGCGCGTACAGGCCCTTGCGCGCAAAATGATAGGCCCCAAAGAGCACCGAAGTCAGATAGAGCACTGTTGAGAGCGAGAGCGCGCGCCCAAAGAGCATCAGCAGCGTTGGATCGAGCTTCAGCACCGAGAGCACGAGCCCCAGAGCTAACAGCGCGCCGGAAATCCCTGTGAAGAGGGCTTCACGGCGTTGCCAGAGCGATTTAGGCTCGCTCTCTTCTTCATGAGTGCGGCGCGTCGTGTACCCGATGCGCTTCAGGTGCTCGACGAGCTGAGCCCGATTCACCGCGCTCGCGCGGTAGCGCACGCGCAGGGTGCTCGCGGCGAAATTGACCTTGGCTTCGGTCACGCCGTGCAGGCGCGTGATGGCCTGCTCTAACTCGTCGGCGCAGCCGGCGCAGTGCATCCCCTCGATCTGAAGGTCTTCGGTGCGTTCATCCATAGCTCTCTTGGACGTGCTCCAGCCCGTGGCGAAAGAGTCGCTCGATGTGCTCGTCGTCGAGCGAGTAGTACGCCATGCGCCCCGCGCGACGATACTTGACGAGCTTAAGGGCTTTCAAGAAACGCAAGTGGTGCGAGACCGCTGAATCGTTCATCCCCAAGAGCGCGCTGAGATCGCAGACGCACAGCTCGGCCTTGGAGAGCGCAAAGAGAATTTTTACTCTCGTAGGATCGCTCAGTACTGTGAAGGCCTCGGCGAGGGACTCAGCAATGTCGTCGCTGATCATCGCCTTTTGGACGGCCTTGACGCTCTTCTCGTTGACATAGTGCACGTCGCAGAGGTCGCGCGGGGCCACAGGATTGATCGCCATGAGCTTAGCCATCGCTTTCTCCAATGATTCAGCAATTGCTGAATCATCAAATTATAGCGCACGCCCCCCTTGGTGTCAACTTTGGGCGAGTTGATTGCCCTTGTGCCTTGAGATAGTATAATATGGTGATCACCTGTGGCCACTAAAGCTCAGATCAAGTTCACCTATGAGGACTACAAGAGCTTGCCTTACGCGGAGCGCCAGCGCTTTGAGCTCTTAGAAGGAGAGTTGATCCCGATGGCCCCTTCCCCCGGTGAGGCCCACCAAGCAGCTTCCATAGGGCTTGCGTCGCTGTTATATCGCTTTGTGCGGGAGCGCCAGTTGGGACGGGTCTATGAGGCCCCTTTCGATGTCGTTTTAGGAGCGCCAGGGGAGGAGCAGATCGTGCAGCCTGACATCTTCTTTGTCGCTTGTGATCGGCTCCACATCATCGGGGAAGAAGAGGTTCGTGGCGCGCCCGATCTCGTCATTGAAGTGCTCTCGCCGTCTACAGCCGAGAAAGACCGTCTCTTCAAACGGCGACTCTACGCTAAGTACGGCGTCACAGAGTACTGGCTTGTCGATCCAACGATACGCACTATCGAGGTGTTAACGCTCACCGAGCAAGGCTATAAGCAAGTCGGACTCTACAGTGAGGGCGACGAGCTGAGCTCACCCCTGCTGCCGGAGTTGCGCTTTCCCGTGCGCGAGATCTTCCCATCATAGATC
>JAILZC010000287.1 GCA_023512665.1 Candidatus Bipolaricaulota bacterium
CCCCCGCCCCACCACCACCCGCCCCCCCCCCCCCCACCGGCACCCCCCCACCCCCACAGGCGATCACGATCGAGCCCGCCGCGATCAGCTCCTTGATGCTCTCAATCTCAACGATCTCTTTCGGCGCTGGTGAAGCCACAACGCGCCGCCAGGGCTTCATCCCCTTCCCCACTCTCTTGAGAACATAGCCCTTCTCCTCCAACAGCGGGCGCTCGCGCTCGGAATAGAACGGCCCAATGGGCTTGGTCGGATCAGCAAACGCCGGGTCGTCACGGTCCACCCGCACCTGGGTCACAACGGTCACGATGGGCTTGGCGATCCCCATCTGCGCCAGGGCTTCGCGCAGCTTCTGCTGAATTAAATAGCCCAATTGCCCCTGGGTCATCGCGCCACAGATATCGAGCGGCAACGGCGGGATAAGCTTTTTGGCCTCTTCTTGCTGAATTAAGAGATTCCCCACTTGCGGGCCGTTGCCGTGCGTGACGACGACTCTATAGCCCCGCGCGATGATCTGCGCGATCTTTTGGCAACTGCGCTCAATCGTGCGAATCTGCTCAGCCACAGACCCGTTGGTGTGCGGGTCGAGCAGGGCATTTCCGCCCAACGCGATGACGACCGTCTTGTTTGTGTTCATAAATTCTGAATGCTCCTCCGGCTCCTCACCCTCACCCCCGGCCCCTCTCCCCTCGGAGGGAGAGGGGAGATAGGGGTGAGGGGCTTTGTCTCAGACGCGTTCGACTTTGATAAGATTAGTCGTGCCCGGCACGCCAAAGGGCACCCCCGCCGTGATCACGACGAGCGATCCTGACGGAAGTTGCCCCGCCTTGGCTGCCGCTTCTATGGACAATTTCAGCATGGCGTCGGTATCCTTGGAGAACGCGACCTGCACGGGAGAGACCCCCCACACCAACGCTAATTTGTTGCGCACGCGCTCGGTGTACGTCACGGCGATGATCGGCGTCCTGGGGCGGAACTTCGCGGCTAATTTGGCCGTCGAGCCCGAGGTCGTCGAGGGGATGATCGCCGCAGCGCCGATTCGGTCGGCGATCTGACACGCGGACTCCCCGATCGCCTCGGTCACCGTGCCCTCGCTCGTCTCGTATCTCCGATAAATGACGGGAGACCGCTCGATGCGCTCCGCGATCCGACTCATCATGCGCACCACCTCAACGGGATATTGCCCTACGGCAGTCTCTTCAGAGAGCATGACGGCGTCGGTCCCGTCGAGGATGGCATTGGCGACGTCGGCGACTTCGGCGCGTGTGGGCGCTGGGTTCTCTGTCATTGATTTGAGCATCTGCGTCGCGATGATGACGGGCTTGCCCGCGCGATTGCACTTCTTCACAATCTCTTTTTGTAAGAGCGGGACTTCTTCCGGGGGCAGCTCGACCCCCAAGTCCCCGCGCGCGACCATCACCCCATCGGACGCCGCGATGATATCGTCAATATTGCGAGCAGCCTCGCGGGTCTCGATCTTCGCGATGATCTCTATGTCCGTCGGCCCCAAGAGCTTCCGGATATGGTCAATATCCAGGCCCGTCTGGACGAAGCTCGCCGCAATGTAATCTACCCCGACTGCTTTGGCAAACAGAATATCGTCTTCGTCGGACTGGGCGATCCCCGGCAGGACAATCTCAGGGATGCTGACGCGCTTGCGCTCCCCAAGCTCTCGGGAGTTTTTCACTTCGCAGACGATCCGCCCCGGATGAACCTCTAAGACTCTAAGCTCAATCTCGCCGTTAGCTAAGAGAATCTTCATGCCGGGCTGAATATATTGAGAAAGCCCCTTGTAGCTGATAGAGATCTGGGACTCATCGCCGAGCACGGGCTCCTCGACGAGCGTGAGCTTCTGCCCTTGGCGCAAGAAGATCTTCTCTGTTTTGAGCTCTCCGGTGCGGATCGCAGGGCCCTTGGTGTCGGCCATGACGGCCACGGGCACCCCCAGGGAGTGCGCAACGGTGCGCACACGCTCGATGACCTCACGATGCTCGTCGTGCGTGCCATGAGACATATTGATCCGCGCGACGTTCATGCCGCTGGCGATCATCGCACGGGTAACGCGCGCGAGCATGCTCGAAGTGCTCGGGCAAGATTACATCCGCACTGCGCGAGCGAAAGGCTTACCGAGCAGCCGCGTCATTGCCGTTCACGCACTGCGAAATGCGCTCAATCCTGTGGTGACTACGGTCGGACATGGTTCGCAGGGTTGCTTGCAGGAGCGTACTTTGTCGAGTACATCTTCAACTGGCCGGGCATTGGCAG
>JAILZC010000288.1 GCA_023512665.1 Candidatus Bipolaricaulota bacterium
ACCCCCGGCCCCTCTCCCCTCCGAGGGAGAGGGGAGCAGAGGAGTGAGGGGGAATGAGCGAGTTTGTCGAACGCTTCATAGACGAGCTGGAGCGCGTCGCGGGCAAGGCCCAGCGCGCTGAATCAGACGACCACGCCCTTACGCTAGTCGTGGAGCTTCTGCGTCACCGCCAAGCCCGCACTGTCGCCCTTGCGCCGTGTCCTCTTGCGCAGAGATTAGAAAATAAGTTACGTGAGGCTAGCTACGAGCTTGTGAGCGGGCGCGAGATCGCACGTGCTGACGTGGGGATCTCTGGGGCTGATCTCGCTGTCGCCGAGACCGGCTCGCTGCTCGTCAGAAGCGACGGGGTCTCAGAACTGGTCACGGCGCTGCCGCCCGTTCACATCGCTCTCATCAAAACAGCTCAAATTGTCGAGACTCTTGATGAAGCATTCTCGTTCTGCCAAGGAGAACTCGAGCAAGCCCCCCAAAATTTTCTCTTCGTCACCGGGCCGAGCCGCACGGCTGACATAGAATTAACCCCCGTAATCGGCGTGCACGGCCCCCAAGAGCTCTGTGTGATCGTGATCGCGTGAGCGCTCACGGGACGCGCGACACCTTGAGAGTGACGCGGTACTCCGCAGGGTTGATGGGGCGGTCGCTGCGGGGGACGGGCCGAAGCTCAACAAATTCTATGCGAAATCCCTCATAGACGGCTTCTCTGGGCTCTGCATGTGAATTGATAGTAATCGCGGTCTCTTGAGTGCTATCTTTGAGGGAGACTTTCAGGGCGATCTTGGCGTTGCCGGCCCAGACGCACTCGACATCCACGGGGCAGCGAGAGTCCTGGGAGACGCCCAAGAACTGAAGCTGTAGCTCAGCTACTTGGGCCTTCTGCCGGACGAAGAGCGTGAAGGGCTCATCAAGCGAGAATTCTTTGATCGTGGCAGGGACGCAGCCAAAAAGCCCTATCACGAGCACACAAACTACTGAGACGGTCCAGAAAGCGTTCATACGCATACTTTTGTAAGCCTCCTTGCTACTGATCTTTATTGGGCGAATTCCTGAAGGTAGCAGAGCCTATCGGCTATATCTTCTGGAATGGCTTGATCTAATAGCTTTAAGCATAATCTGAGTAACTCGCCGAATCTCCGCATTTCAAGCTCTGGCGAAACAATGATCCCTGCATGATGCTTGCCTTCCTTATGCCAGCTTCTGTGCAACTTCGCGAAGTCCTTGATATTAAAAGTTAAGATAGCTCTTCCCTGAGCACTGGCATATTCCAAATGCTCGACATCAGCCTTGCCGAGCATCCCAGCCTCCTGAGCTGTCATCACGTCGTAGCCGTATTGACGCAGCACCCGCGCCAGGTCGGTTGGAACCATCTCGTCGAGATAGAGCTTGATAATGAGTTGCTCTTTCAAACCTTGAGCCCTTTGGGGAGGTTGTCCCACGTATAAGCCCGCCGCTTTTCGTCTGCTTTGAGCTTTGCAAACTCCTCTTCAGTCACCAGACGGCCAAAGCCTCCAGTTGGATGGGAAATGAGGCGGAGATTATGCCGGCGCATGACAGTAGACAGCTTGTTCTCTTCGATCTCTCTATCGATCTCCGCTCGATGATCGAAGTAATAGCTCAACGCATCGTAGACTTGGGCCAGCTCTAACTGAGGATAAGCCCTAATAATCTCTTCTGGAGTCGCACCGCCGCGAATCAAAGTGGCTAGTAACCTGACAGTGATCCGCGTGCCCCGAATAATAGGGCTGCCCCCGCAGATGTGCGGGTGGCGTACGATATGAGGATGCTCCGTCTTGCTTAACACGACCTTAGCCATTGTCCACCGAATATATCAGAGGTTTGCCCAGATCGCAAGATATTAGCTTCGCGAGGTGGGAGGGACGACGGGATTTGAACCCGCGACGGCCAGCTCCACAGGCTGGTGCTCTGCCAGGCTGAGCTACGTCCCTCTGGCGCGCCCGGCAGGACTCGAACCTGCAACCTGAGCCTTAGAAGGGCCCTGCTCTTCCCATTGAGCTACGGGCGCACGCTGCGCGTGGGCTTCGCCTTGCCCAGCCTACGGCTGGGCAAGCCGTACAGTCCAGACGGAGCCTGGAGCGGAAGACGGGAATCGAACCCGCGTCTCTGGCTTGGAAGGCCAGTGCTCTACCATTGAGCTACTTCCGCATATCGTAAAAGATTGTAACGTTTGCAGGGAATCCCGTCAAGCGTCCCCAGGGGGATTCGAACCCCCGTTTCGGCCTTGAAAGGGCCGTGACCTAGGCC
>JAILZC010000289.1 GCA_023512665.1 Candidatus Bipolaricaulota bacterium
CCCGGCTGCCGCCCGCTCAGGGCAAGGCCCGCTGGTTCGCGGCCCTCACAGGGTTCTTCGAGCTTCTCGCCCGCGAGTGCCCGCTGATACTCGTCTTCGACGACCTCCACTGGGCTGATGACGCGACGCTAGAATATCTGAGCCATCTGACGGCACAATTAAAAGATCTGCGCATTCTGTTGATCGGGACCTATCGCAGCGAAGATGCACCAGCGGGGAGCCGATTGCGGACTTGGTTAGATAAACTGGGGCCGGGGAGGGCGTACCATCCTCTGAACCTGAACCCACTCTCACGAGAAGAGACGCATCTCTTGCTCGAGCAGTGGCTGGGTACGACGACACGGGAGGCCGTGTTCGCGCTGTATGGCGAAACTGCGGGCAACCCATTTTTTGTGCGTGAGCTCGCTCACTCGCTCATACGCCGTGGGACGCTGAGTCGAGATGACACTGGGAAGTGGCACCTGACCGTTGCGGAGATCAGCCCTGGGCACCTGACGGAGAGCCTGCGCGAGCTCATTTGCGCTTCGCTGCGGCGCGTGCCCCAGCGGGCCCAAAGCTTATTGGGGCTGGCCGCCGTGCTCGGGCACACCTTCACTCTCGCGATCCTCAAAGAGATCCTGCATCAACCTGAAGAGAAAATCCTCGACTACCTTGACCAATTGCGCAAGGCAGCCTTGATCGTGGAGCGCGAGGGGCGCTATCAGTTCTATCACGGGTTGATCCGTCAGGTGGTCTACGAAGAACTGAGTGCAGACCGCCGCAGGCTCTGGCATCGCAAAGCTGGGCAGGCGCTCGAAGGGCTCTACCCAGAGCGCCTGGACGAACTGTCTGGGGAGCTGGCGGAGCACTTCGAGCGGGCGCAGCTGTGGGAGCAAGCAATAAAATACGCGATGCGGGCCGGCGCGCGCGCCACCCAATCCTACGCCTACGGCACAGCCCAGAAGTTCTACGCCAAGGCCATCGCGCTCTTCGATGCTCTCGCACGAGAGAGAACGCTCTCTGCTCAGTGGCAGCGCACCCAGCTCGAACTCTATCGGCGCTATCTCAGCCGCGAGGTCTTCCCGACCATCTACGATCTCAGAAATTTCTCTGAACAGATAGAGAATGTGATCGCCCAGATGATCACCACAGCTCAGAAGCTCAACGACCTCGAGGCGCTCTGTGAGGCCCATCAGCATCGGGCGCGCTTGGAGTTAGCCTGTGGACAGCTGCAGACTGCTCAAGAGTCTATGCAACATGCTCTGAGCGTCGCGCACCAGACTCAGCGTCCCACCGTGATCGCTGATGCCCTTCAGGGGGTGGCGATCTTGCGCGCCCGCTGCGGTGAGTACCAGCAAGCCGTGCGAGATTTTCAACGCTACGTGGAAGCGTTGGGCCCCCTCGGCGATGCGCGTCGTCTGGGGTACGCTCTCAATGATCTGGCTTTGGTCCAGCGGGCCTGTGGAGATTTTGCGCAGGCGCAGGAGACTCTCGAGAGAGCGAACGAGCAGTTCCAGCAGGTGAGTGATCCGTGGGGCCAGGCGGCCGTCACCGACAATCTCGGCTGTATCTTTCGCGATCTGGGGCGCTACGCAGAGGCTCAAAGCTGCCTGGAGCGCGCCTTGGAGCTGAACCGTGCCACAGGGGATCAGCGCGGGATTGGGTGCAGCTTAGTAGACTTAGGAGTCTTGCGCAACGACCAAGGGGATTATGAAGGGGCTTTAGAATATCTCGATCGTGTGGTAGGGCTGCTGGACCAGCTGGGGATGAAGGGATTTGCGATCGAGACGTTTTCGGAGAAGGCGCGGGCGCATCTGGGCCGCGGGGAGATAGGGCTCGCGCTAGAGTGCTCGACGCGGGCAATGGAACTCTTAGAGGCGCACGGGGGCGTGATCGAGCAAGCGTACAGATTTTACTTTACGCACGCGCGGGTCTTAGAGCAGAGCGATCAGGCTGCTGAGGCGCGGCGTTTCTTGGAGCTGGCGCACACACGACTTCAGGGAATCGCCGTACAAATCTCGGACGAACGCTTACGAAAGAATTTTCTCGAAGCTGTGCCCACTAATTGTCAGATCGTCCAGGCGTGGGCGGCTGCGCAATAGACTCGGTGGGTACTTAAGGGAAGACAGAAAAAGCTTGGCTTCGGTTTGTGCCAAAACGATAGACCCGAAAATGCTCATCAAACGAGAACGCCTCGCGCTCTCTCAAGCGTTCCATCACCGCAAAGCTTGTCGCTTCGGTCAGCGAAAAGTCTTGGTCTTTGAACT